>JAJRPE010000558.1 GCA_024280935.1 Candidatus Hydrogenedentota bacterium | reverse complement strand
AGCGACCACCCCCACGGGACACAGACTACATCGAATGGGCTGTCACCTTCACCAGAACGCGTCGATGGCGCGGCCCATCAAATTCACAAAAGTAGATGGACTGCCAGGTTCCGAACTGAAGACGGCCATTTTCCACAAAGACCATCGCTGAAAAACCCATCATGCTGGCTTTAACATGGGCCGCTGCATTGCCCTCGGCGTGGGCATAACCGGCTTCCCACGGAACGGCACGTTCGAGGATAAGTTCCATATCCGCAACGACATCGGGATCGACATTTTCGTTGATCGTGATTCCCGCTGTCGTGTGGGGGACAAAGATCTGCACCATGCCCTCCGTAATACCCGAGTCGCGGACACACTCCTGAATAGGATGATCAATGTTGATGAATTCGGTATGTTGCCGGGAAACTACTTGAATTTCTTGCATGACGAATCAAAGCTCCATGGTGTTGAGGTTACGCAGTCCAAGATGCATGGGCAGCCACGTGCATAGTGCGCCAAGTCCAGTTATGGCGAGCACGGCCACCGCCAGCGTTCCATAAAAATGAGACTCGCCCTGGTAAAGTCCCAGTGCTTTCCATTGAAGCACCAGCACCTGAATGCTGACCACACCGATAACAAAGGCCACGCTGGAAAGAAGGTTGAGGGTGCCGCCCATGCCCGAGACGATACGGGCAGGGTTGTCCTCGCTAAAGGTGGGGTACAAGGCGCCCAATCCGACCGCCAGGCCGGAAAGACCCAGGTTGGCGATGAGCACACTGTAGACCGTCAAAGCATAGTGAAGGGGTTCCAACTTCAGCATGTGCCCGGATAGCAACGCCAAGCCCACCGTAAAAAAGGAGGTCAGGGAAACACTCAACCAGAATTTCTGCCAGAGCAACTGCCGATAGGTCAAGGGGGCCATGCCCAATATCCAGATGCGCCGTCCCTCCAGGCTAATCAGGGGGAAAACGAATCGACTCGTCAGCGTAGCCACGATGAGCGTAACGGCACCCACGTTCAAGCACGCAATCCAGCCCCGCCAGAAGTCGTTCTCATAGAGGCGGCTGGTGTTTCTGATATTGGCGATGTAAATGGCCATAATGCCGAAAAAAATCACAAATTGCGACCACTGGGTGGGATCACGCCAGAAAAGCTTAATGTCCTTTTGAAAAAGGGAGCGATAGGGTTCGCCAAGGGGCCGCAACGCAATATCGAGCCACGCCAGGGGGCCCCGGTCCATCGGCTTGATGCGCTGTTTGTCCTGCCCCATGAGATAGGCCCAGCCCGAATAAAATATGCGGTCCGCCAGTATGCCCGTCAGGTAAACCATCATGAGCGCGGTAGACAGGAGGAGCAGGAACCAGAAAAGGGCCTCGGCGTAGTTGCCATCCCCCGCCATGCGAAGCCCCTGAGCCGCCCAATGGCTTGGAAGCCAGGAGGACTGGGGTCGATCCATGGCCTGCACTATGGCGGGCATGGTAGTCAGCTCCGAAAAACGCGCCCCCTTCAAGATACCGCGAATATAGGCAAAGAAGCCGAGAAGCGCCGCACCGCCGAGCAGGGCAACCGTCACGGTGTTCAGACGCGGGAAGAACCGAACCAACACCATGGTAATAGCGGTGCCCAGGCAGGCGGGGATTATGATAAAGGGCAAGAAGAATAGAAGCGTTGCCCCATAGAAAACAACATCCGCCCCGGTATTCCAGGCATAGGCCAACATCATGGGCGAGCCAAGATAGGCCAGGGACCAGGAGCTGAAGACCACGCTTTCAATAAAGCGCGCGTAAAAAAAGTCGGTGTAACTGATGGGACCTTGCAGGAGATAAACGACTTCATGCGAACGATACAACGTAGAAAAGGCCACGAGCATATTGGAGAAGGCCATGAGGATGAAGATGGAGAGGGCAAATATGCCCAGACTCTGGCGCAACAGGGCCTTTCCAAAGACAAACTCTCCCCCGCCCTGAGCGCCGAAGTGGATCAACCAGCCAAATCCCCGATTAAACAACAGCAACACGCCCAACCACAGCCCCACAGCCGCGACAGTCAACACGATAACCTTCAGTTTGGATTGGTTCCGCACCGAGGCAATCTGGTGCCCCGCCATACGGGTCTTTGCGATGAAAACCGCCCAGATCTGATTCATTGGGCGAGCACCTCTTCATCGGTGCTTGTCAGGGCGAGGAAAATGTCCTCCAGCGAACCCGGATTTTCATGGAGGGCCTTGATTTCCGCCACCGTACCCATTTCCAGGAGCTTCCCGTGGTTTATGATGCCAATCTGATCGGCAATCTCCTCGGCAATGCTCAGCGTGTGGGTGGACATAAATACGGTCAGCCCCTCGTTGCGCGTTTTCTCCTTCAGGAAATCTTTCACAAAACGAATGTTCTTCGGGTCGAGGCCCACCCACGGCTCGTCCACGATGACGATCTTGGGATCGTGCAAGAAGCAGGAAGCAAAAGACAGCTTCTGGCGCATGCCATGGCTGTAGTCTTCGATGAGTTGGTCTCCCACCTGGCCAATCTCGAACATCTCAAGAAGTTCTTCGCAATGGGCCTGGTAGTAGTCTTCGGGTATCTGATAGAGGCCTGCCACGAAGCGCATGAACTCGCGGCCAGTCAGCTTGTCGTAGAGGAAGGGATGATCGGGCACATAGCCCATGGAGCGTTTGGCCGCAACAGGATCCTCTTGCACATCGATTCCACCCACCCGCACAGAACCGCCGCTGGGTCGCAGCAAGCCAGTCATCATTTTTATCGTCGTGGTTTTGCCCGCGCCGTTGGGGCCCAGAAAGCAGAAAAAGGTGCCCTGCGGAATATCGAGATCCAGGGGGGCGACGGCAATCTTCTCGCCAAATCGCTTGGTCAGTTGCGTCGTCTGGATCATGGCATCCCTTTTGTGTGCTTGTGCGTTGTGTGGTAACAAAAAGCAAGCGTTTAGTCAGTTGCCACCTGCGACGTCGACGGCTTGAGAAAGCCCCCTAAAAGGGGCCGATATCATCGGCAAACAAAAACTTCGCGTACTCTTAATAGTCCACGAAGTGGACGACGGAACTTAGCCCAGTGGTGGAGCGAGGCACGAGCGGAACCCTGGGTTCCTGTATCCTACGTGCTTCAAACCCGCGTAGCGGGTGACGGAAAACGTTCCCTGATCTCCGCCGACCGCTTCGCGGGCTTCTCTCAATATCTCCACGCTATCCCAGGGTTCCGCTCGTGCCTCGCTCTACCCTGGGCTAAGTTCCTGTGCCCCGCTGGGGCACCCTTGTGATCCCACACGTTGATGCATGTCGAAAGCACGCTGATATGCGCCGGGACGGCAGAACCTAATAAATTTTCACAGGAAGAGACGATGGTTTAGTGCCTTACTCTTGAATAAGGCCCATAAAAAACAAGAAGTTTCATGCTGCCATATCTATAAGTCATTGTGTTAAAACGGTTAAGATAGCGTTCGATGCCGTGCTCAACTCTCGACCTTTTGGGGCTGCT
>JAJRPE010000557.1 GCA_024280935.1 Candidatus Hydrogenedentota bacterium | reverse complement strand
GCCCATGGTCTTTGCGATGGCACGCTGCTTGTTTTTGTATCAGGCGTGGCGTTTTACGGCTTGTGCCCAAGGAGTCGCTGCGCGACCAACACAGGCGAGACACTTGCGCCACCCTGCTTAGGATTTTGACCAGATTAGTATTGCCAAGTTGGCAGTGAGACTCGATAAAACACAAATCCTTTTTTCTCCAACGGACAACCATGGGTATTGGCAATTCGGCCTGAAAGGCCCCAACAGGTTAGCCCAGGGCAACGCCCTGGGTTAGGGTGCCGAAAAACCAACCCGTCCTGAAAGGGCAAAATAGCAGGGCCGCAACAGGTGTCCTCTTACGCCCTTTCAGGGCTATTTTATGGTAGACCATTTTACCCGGGGCGTTGCCCTGGGCTAACCTATTGAGCCCCTTCGGGGCGTAGGTCTGTGCATCTGTTTGCTACATATATATTGCTTCGGCAACTTCATGGAAAAGTAAAGCGCGCGTCGCTCAAAGTTGGAAAGGTTATTCCGAGCAGATTCATTAGGATTCCCCCGTCGGCCTCCGTGGAACGTGGCACATCTCGTCCGTGGCTGTGAATTATTGCGCTATTTTTTCCGCTTGGGCTTGGGCCGGGTATGGATACCTTCACCGTAGTAATCTTCCGCCGCCTCCAGGATGGCCTCCGACAGGGTCGGGTGGGTGTGAATCGTATGGGCAATCTCTTCCACCGTCGCTTCGAGGGACATGGCCATGGCCCCAGCCGCAATCAGTTCACCGGCTTCGTGGCCCATGATGTGAACGCCCAGGACCTCGTCGGTCGCGGCATCCCCCACGATCTTGACCAAACCCTCGGTTTCGCCGATGGCATGGGCGCGGCCATTGCCGGAAAAGAGGAAGCTACCCGTCTTTACCGTATATCCCTGTTCCTTCGCCAAAGTTTCCGTCAGCCCCACACTCGCCACTTCCGGGGAGGTAAAGGTACAGGAGGGCACGACGCGGTAATCCATGTGGCGGTTGCCGCCGGTTACGTTGGTGGCCGCCACGATGCCTTCGGTGGATGCCCCATGGGCGAGCCACGTCTTGTTCGTCACATCACCGATGGCGTAGATGCCGGGCACCGTCGTCTCCATCCGTTCATCGACCGTGATGCCACCGCGTGCGCCAACTTCGACACCCAGTCCGGGCGACTTGGTGACGACCTCGGAATTGCACTCCAAACCGATGCTCACGAGGACCAAATCCACGTCCAATTCACCGGCCTTGCTTCCTTCCAGCGTGAGACGGACGCCATCGTCCGTCTGGGCCAACTCAGCAACCTTGGTGCCCGTTCGGATATCGATTCCCTTCTTCTTGAGTCCAGCGGCGAGGCGCTTGCTCAGGTCCTCATCCTCCCGAGGCAAAACATGGGGCATGAACTCGATGAGGGTCACTTTCGCGCCCAGGGCATTCCAGATGCAGGCGAACTCCGCACCGATGGCCCCGGCCCCGATAATGCCAATACGACCAGGAAGTTCGGTGAGTTCCAAGGCATCCGTGCTCCCGATGACGGTCGTGCCGTTGAACTCGAGTCCGGGAATCTGCGCGGGACGACCACCGGTGGCAATGATAATGGAGGTAGCCTTAACGGTCTCCTCCCCCACCTTAATCTCGCCGGGTGCCACGATCTGCGCTTCGCCCCGGATCACGTCGATGCCGTGTCCCTTGAAGAGGGCGGAGATCCCACCGGTGTTCATGCCAATGACTTTGTTCTTCCGTGCCACCATGGCTTTCATATCGAAACCGACACTATCCGCTTTGAGACCATAGTCCGACGCATGTTGCATTTTTCGATATAGCTCGGCAGAATATATGAGTGTTTTTGTCGGTATGCACCCAACATTCAAACAAACGCCGCCGATATCGTTCTTTTCTATCACCACCACGTTCGCGCCACGTTGGGACGCACGCACGGCCGCCACATAGCCACCAGGGCCGGTTCCGACTACAGCAATATCATAGGTTTTCATCTGTTTGTCTTTGTTCCTTGTTGTTCTGTGGTTGTTTTTGCTCTTATCAATGGGTGTTCTCGCTAAGAGAAGCGGAGTTATATGACCCTCGTTCCCACGCTCTGCTTGGGAATGCAGTCCCCGGAACTCTGCTCCGAAAGTCCCAGCATGACAATCTGAGATAACTACAAAGCACCCGCGCTAACAGGTGTAACCCCCTACGCAGAGCGTAGGAATATGCATTCCCAAGCAGAGCGTGGGAACGAGTTCGTATTCACGCCACCCCCACCGCATCCAAAATATGGCTCCAAAGAGGTTCCCCTTCCTCCAGCCCGCAAATCTCACGCAGGACATCAGGCACTCCCCCGGCCTCAATCAGCGCCATAACCTCGGGGGCCGTAACATCGCTCATCTCATCAAACTGAAGGGCGGCACCAATCACCAGCACCAGCGACATGGGTTCAACCCCCTGCTCCAGACACATTCGTGCTGTGGCAATGAGCCGGTCGGAGGCACCCAGCTTTCGCTTGAGATCGCCGCCCACCCGTGCCACCTGATCGGCGAGGGCCTTGTTCTGATAACGGTGAATGAGGTCCTTCGCGAAGGCATCCAGCTCGGCCTTGTCGAGACCGTGCTTCCGTGCGAGGGCCGTGCAGCTTTCGTCCATGGCTCCTTCCACCACAGGCCGGAGTTCGGGGTCCTGAATGGCTTCGTAAATATAGGTGTACCCCTTGAGATAGCCCAGATAGGCGGCGGCGGCGTGGCTCATATTGTGGACGAAGAGCTTCCGCTCCACATAGGCCCCGAAGTTTGTGTAGGGCTTCGCGTGCTTAATCGGCGGCATCTCGCCCTTGAAACTTTCGCCCGCCAAGGGTAATTCGCAGTAGGGCTCGACACAGACCAGCAAGGGGTCTTCGGCCAACTGAGCTTCGGTCATCCGGGGCACCATGCGGCCAATGGAAGCCTCCACGAAGCCGACTTTGGTATCCAAGGCCTCATGCCATTCAGGCGCGAGGTGCTCGCGGACGGCTTCTCGAAGGACTTCATCGCCCTTGAGCAAGTTTTCGCAGATAATAATGTTGAGCGGGGTGGCATCGGGCTTTGCGAAGCGCTTTTCGATGCCCTTGGCGATGGCGGGCGCAATGCGGGGCAATATCTGCGAGCCCACAGCGGTGGATGCGATAGTCGCCTCCGCCAGGGCATCGGCAACCGCCTCCAGGTCACCCCCATGGATGGCCGTCACGTTATCGACGGGAATCACCTCCGTCGTTTCCGACACCAGATGTATGGGATAGCTACCACGCTCTTGCAAGAGCCGTACCACCGTCTCATTCACATCGATGAAGGTCGTGCGAAAGCCCGATTCCCAATAGAGTTGACCAATAAAGCCACGGCCAATATTGCCCGCGCCGAAATGTACCGCCTGTCCGTTCAATTGCCAAATCCTCTGTGGGTCGGAACTGTAGCCCCGTGAAAAGTCCGCTAAGTATAGCAGGTAGGCGCTTGGCAGCGCGAAGGCGCACACAGCAAAGGACTTGCGGGTATGGGCTGGCCTTTCGCCGACTTCACCTAAGTGCCCGGTGATTATCACACAGGGTGACACGTATTTTGGACAACGGCCCGGACCGAGCATCGCGCCCTCTGAGAAAACCGTAAGCAATCACGGGGCAGATATCTTGGCCCTTAGAACAGCCTACGGGTGCCATGGGTAGTCCGCCGAATGCGAGATTCCCGTGTAGTTCTTTTTCTTTGCGTCTTCGCGGCTTTGCGTGAGGCCCTCTTTATTGATTGGCACGCAAAGGCGCTAAGACGCAAAGGTCGTGTTCTAAGAACGAAGCGCATCGAAATGTTCGCCCGTATCGAAAAGCGCACTATCGCCAAATTTTACGGTGGCACCGAGGGACAATCTAAAAGCACCTTGTTTTTCATAGCGGTTTTCGCAGCGTAAGGGACAAATGGGCTTCGGAAAACCCCCGCCTTCGCAGAATTCTGACGATGGCCGTTCTGTTGCGTCGCAGTCCACAATGGACGTACCATGTTTTGATGCGCGTTGTCCTGAGACGGCGACACGGAAAAGGAATGCATCTATGACGAACCCAGAAGATACAGTGCCCATTGCCCCGTCTTTTCTTCACCCGGCATCGGGGGCCTTGATTCTCGGTTCGGACTGGCTGTTATTTGGGGGCACGGCGGCCACGGGTGGTCTTGCGATGCCCGTCGCCATGGCGCTGGGTTTTCTGGCGGGCTTCGTGGGCACAGCAGCGAGCCAGCGCATACTGGCAAAGGACGGCTGGGGAAAGGCGCTGGGAAAAGGTTTCCTGGCGGGCCTCGCGGTGGGCGCCCCCCTTCCAATCGGCGGAACCGTCGTGGGCGGTACCGTGTTGGCCTCGTCGGGACTCCATCAGTTGCGTGCCAGGGCAGCCAAGGCGCTGGCGGACTCGTCGCAGGACAAGGATTGAAGTTTGAAATGTGAAATTCGAAGTGAGAAAAATTGTTCACCCCTCAAACTTTCTAAACCGAGATCAGGACCATGACAATACGAGAAGCGCAGGCTGAGGATGTGGCTGTGGCAGTGCCGCTTATTTATAGTTCGGGACCCGATACCTTCGACTTCGTGTTTTCGTACAAGACGCGGCTCGACGCGAAGGCGTTCCTGGCGGAGGCCTTTGTGACGGGCAAGACCGAGTTTGGTTATCGTAACCACTGGGTGATGGAAGAGGGAGGTCATGTCGTTGCCATCGCTGCTGGACACACGGGCAAAACGGCTCGGGGATTCCTCTGGCCCACCATCGGGTTAACGCTTCGCAGCAATGGTCTTTGGGCGGGCGCGGCCCTCATCCGGCGCGGCTTGCAAGCCGAAGGGATCATCGTTCCACCCAAGGCTTCCGATACTTTTTACATTGGTCAGGTGGGTGTCGCATCGGACTACCGGGGTAGGGGCCTTGGCGGGACGCTTCTCGACTATATGCATGATGAGGGCCGAAAGCAGGGGGCTCGGATCGCTGTGCTGGATGTTTCCATGGAAAACCCGCAGGCCCAGGCGCTGTACACGCGGATGGGTTATGAAGTGACTGGCGAGCTTAGTTCTACGCTGCGGAACGGGGCGGGCTACGTGCCCAGCCACCGCCGCATGGAGTTGTCCTTGGAGGAATAGTGTTGTTTCGGATTGAGCGGGCGGTTCGCGACGTGCTGTTCTTCTATTGTCGTTCCGGCGTATGTTGGGCGTCTTTAGTTGGCAGGAAGGCGTTGGGTTGCAAAGGTGCCCCAGCGGGGCACAGGAACTTAGCTTGGGGTGGAGCGTAGCGGAACCCCAGGACAACGTGAAATCTGTCAAGAAAAGCCCGCGAAGCGGCCGACGGAACGAGGGGATGTTTTCCGCCACCCGCTACGCGGGTTTGGGTCCTACTGAACACAGATACTTGGGGTTGCGCTCGGACCTCGTTTCACCCCAGGCTAAGTTCCGTCGCCCACTTTGTGGATTAAAGAAGTGGCGATGGTGTATTCGGTAGCGATTCCCTCTGCATCCCCTTCCCACATACGACATGCGGCGACGAAACCCACTATGGGTACTTCGTGTCCAATTCCATGTCGTTGGGTGCGCGGCTTTGCTTTGGCGGGCGGCTTCGTTTCCAGAGAGTGTACCAGTTGCATAAGGACTTGGTGTCCACTAGGTTGTGTCTCGCTGGCAGGGTGTTTGTCCGTAAGCATTCGTTTAACCCACACGGGCATCAGAGGCTAGCCTTGTGCTTGAAGGGTTTGTCGGAAGTGTTTGTGTAGGGGGTAGAGGTATATGTTTTTGACGGGTGCGGCGTT
>JAJRPE010000556.1 GCA_024280935.1 Candidatus Hydrogenedentota bacterium | reverse complement strand
CTACTGAATCCGGGCACGCTCGCCCTTGCCGCCGTTCCACGTTCCGCCGCCGTTGAACTTATACCGATAGGTCTCCCGGCCATCCTCCCCCGTTGGGATAGTAGCCGATTCCGCCTGTGCTTCGGTCCGCGTGGGCTTGCGCGGCCCCTGCAGAATACGATAGCGATACTCCAAATAGCCCACATAACCGCGTTCCCGATCCACCGCCTTCGAATTGGGCTTGGCATCCAGGGCATAGTAGGAGACATACTCCTTCACTTCCTTGTAATACTTCACCTGAAGCCCGTCCTCCTCCGCCTTCACCTCGCCCAGACGCTCGGCCATATTCATCCGCTTCATCTCGGTCTCGCCGACATCGTTGAGCCGTTTGTAGACCTTGTCCGTGCCCGAAACATAGCCCTCGGGCTTTTCCTTCAGGCCAAAATCGGACATCACCGTCTCCATCGGGCCTTGACCGTTCTGCCCCGCACACCCCGCAATACTCAGTCCAATGAGGACCAAAAACAGCTTCTTCACGTTGTTCTCCTTTTGCTGGACCGCACCGCTGCGGCTCGCGAGGGAGTATAGCACTTCGCCCCGCATCGATGCAGCGCCGCAGGGACTGACGCACCCCGGCACGCTCAGGTAGAAGCAGCCACCACAGCCTCAATCTATTGGACATCATCGAGCGAGTTGCACGGCGGCGGGTGTGGCTGTACCGTCGTTAACCGCACTGGACCGATGCCAAACTCACCAACGGCGGGACAGCCTCGGACGTTATGGTGACCTTGTTTTGTTGCGAGCGCAAATCTCACCCAGAGCACTGCTCATTCCAAAGTGATCGGTCCGCGTCAGTCCCTGGCGCAGTGATCAGTTCACCTGATCGGATTCAATCAGCTCGGCGCGAATGAAAAACAAATCTGTTCGATTACCTTTCCTGTTCATCAGTTGATAGTACCAACGCTCCTCGTCCACCGGGGGTATACGAAAGCTACTATGTACCTCGTTTCTTTCGACAACGGTCACGCCATCAATGGGTTCTCCTAAAATGCTATGCTCGAAGGTTACCTGCAACTCAATGACCGTCACCTTTCCTTCTTCAAGAATAACCGTCGGGATTACGCCCAGCTTTGTTCCCAGTTCTTGGTGAACGACCTCTCCAACTTCCTCAACAGGAACCGCTGCACCAATAGCAATCGTTCCCTCTTCGCCGTTGCGCGTAACGATCTTCGGGCTGGCCACTATCTTTGCACGACCCACATCGACATATTTATAAATCTGCTCTCGACAGCGTTCCCACGCCTCTTCGCTGGCGGTTCCCCTAATGAAAGGCTGGTGTACAGAAAATTCGTCACTATCTACGTCCTTCGCCTCGACGGGATCCACACCATCGGGCGGGGTCATCACCCTGAGCAGATCTAATTCCACGTCGCGATCAATCTCCACAATCCAACTGGAAACCTTTACGTTAAAATCCAAACCGATGGCCGCCGTTGAAACCGACTCTGCGGTTCCTTCTGAAATTTCAAAGCTCATGTCTGCAAGATTCACGCGAATTCGCTCTGACTTCAGTCCCTTGATATCACCATTATCCATCGTCGCGTTCTCGAACTCTATGAAGCCTTCGCTGTAAAAGAGTACGTGGGACCCGTATATGGTCATGTCGTAGAGCCTTGCCTCGCAATCACCCCTAATCAGGGTGGGTCCAGCCCCCGCTCCAAGGTCCTCGATCTCCAACGCGTCACCAAGAATCACTATGGGTTCTACGTGCGACTCTTCCGAAGAAAAAGATATCGTCCCATCTGTTACGTTGGTAACGTACCCCGTTCCCTTGACACCCAAAAACCTCCGTCCGCGCACCTCCATCGAGAATTTCGGACGCGATACCTCCGCAGGCTGTGCAGCAATTTCACCTGAATCCACTACCACCGACTCCACACCTCGCGATGCACCCGGCAACACCCACCCCGCCAACAACAGCAAGGCCACAAGCGACACATAGGAGGCCCCGGCCCATTTCGCCTGCCGCTCATCAAGGGCACGACGCACACGGCGATCAATGGCGTGGTAGGCGTCCGCCATGCCGACCAGGACCCATTGGGAGGATGGTCGGGAAACACGTTCGGCCACGTTGACCAGTGTTTGCGAGTAGGCTGCACCGCTTGCGATGCCACGGGACAACACGAGGTCGTCGCAGCAAAATTCGCGCTCCTCGCGGATACTGCGGTTGAGCCACCACACAAGGGGGTTCCACCACAGCAGCGCTTGCGCGATGGCTTGCAAGCCGTTCACCAAGGCATCCCTCCGCTGCACATGGGCCAATTCGTGGGCGAGGAGGATATCCTGCTCCTCCAAGGACAGGGTCGCAACCCAACTCGGCAGCACGATGAACGGACACACTATACCCCCCGACTGCGGCGCCGTGACACGGCCGCTTACATACAGCGCGGGGGCACGCCGTACACCCATACGTTTTGTGACATCCTTAAACCGACTGTGCAGCCCTTCACCGCCCTTTGCGCACTGTCTCAACAGGCGTCTCGCCCCCACCGTCTGCCGGGTGACCATCACAACAATCACAAATGCGCCCAGCGCTTCCACGAGCAACAACCACGCCGTTGTGGACACCACAGCGGATTTCGCAGATAGAGCTACCATTTCCGTGACCTCGATGGGTGCCATCGTGGACGGTCCCACCGTTATGGTCGCGTCGGAAGCATCCAAGCTCACCGGCGGCATGGTCGTGGTTGCCCAAAACAACATATCGGAAAACCCATAGGGCACGCCAAAAAACGGCGGCATGGTCAATTTCAACAACACAACCAGCAAGAGTCCATACCGCATTCCGGGCCGCAGGGTCTTCACGGAGAACAGAAGCACTCCTATCACGAGCAACAACACGCTCCCCTGCCACGTTGCCGTTACCGTCCACTGCCACCAGGCTACCGCAGCCTCATTCCAAAATTCGATAAGCCCGTTCATGACCCATTCCCTTTCCGCCGTTCCTGTTCATCCAGGAGTTTCCGCAATGCCGCTATCTGCTCCCCGGTCAAGGGCTGTTCTTCCAAAAACATGGAGACCAAGGGCACGGGGTTCCCCCCGAAGACCCGGTTCACGAGATTCCGAACCTGTTCGCGCCCCGCCAAGCGCCCCCGTTTGTTTGGGCGATAAACAAAGGCCCGCTGCCCCTTTACCTTCTGGTGGGTCACGAGGCCCTTCTCTTCCAGCCGCCGCAAGAAGGTAATCACGGTAGGCTGCGCCCAATCCGTCTCTTCCGAAAGCGCCTCGTAGAGTTCCCGTGTTGTCCCCGCCTCCATATCCACCAGGGCTTGCAAGACCCGCGCCTCGGCTTCTGAAACTACCGGTGCCATCGTGTGCTCCTCATTCGGTTGAGACCCTACTATAATTTACAATTGTAAATATTGTCAAGCAAAATTTTACGTTTGTACATTTACATGCGACCTTCGACGGTCCACTGAAGGGACTGACGCACCCCGGCACGCTCAGGTAGCAGCAGCCTCCCCGGCCTCAATCTGTTGGGCATCATCGAGCGAGTTGCACGGCGGTGTTTGTAGAATGTAGGACATCCGTCCCGGTTGTCACAGGCCGTTCACGGCCTCAATTGAAGGTACCTTCGAGCCCCGGGGTTTGACAGACGTACCGTCTGTCGTGACAGCCGAGACGGCTATCCTACATTCTACTGGCCGTCTGCCTGGGGACAGCCCCTCCTGTCTCCGCACGCTTCAAAAAACGCCGCACAGTGTGCTTGCAACGACGTCGAGTCCATTCATTAACGGGCGTTTGGGCGAGGCAGTCCCCGCGCTACACCAAGCCCCAAATAGAAACCGCGACAGGACATCACTCCCTGTCGCGGCACAAAACCATCCCTACTGAAAAAACTACTCGATGGGTCCACCGGCCATCTTGATAACTTCTTCCAGGGTCACCGGAACGCCGCCACGGCGCTTGCTCTCGTCAGCCGCTTCCATGAAGGCAAATATCTCGATGGTTTCCTTCGGATCAACAGGCACGATGCCAGTTTGAAAGAATTTCACCACTTCGACCAAAAGATCGGCATAGCCGCCGCCGCCGCCCTGAAGGGCCACCTTCTTGGTGCCAAAACGGATTACCTGGTGCGGTGTCTTCTGATTGCGCAGGCCCCGCAGCGTACCGACTTTGCCGTCGTCCCAGATGCCGGTAACCACATCGGTGTTTTCCGTTTGGGTCCGCACCACGCTTACACAGCCCGTACCCATGGCCGTAAAGAGGGCTTCGGTGGGATGTACG
>JAJRPE010000555.1 GCA_024280935.1 Candidatus Hydrogenedentota bacterium | reverse complement strand
TGGCTGGCGGAGATGGAAAGGAAATCGGCATGCCGGTGAAACGCAAACTGACGCCCAGCGATCTGGAGGATCTGTTCGAGGACGCCGCCCGCACCCTGCGCCGCCTGCCCAACCCGCCGGGGTCAGGGCCGAAGGGTTATGGCTCCGCCTGGCCCGACTACGTGCAGGACGCCCGCCATGCCTACGGCTATAACGAGGTCCGGATGCGGGTCATCCCCTCGGCCGCCGACATCGCGCAAATGGAGCAATGCCTCGACTGGCTGCGGCTGGTGTCGCCCGACGACGCCAAGATCATCTGGCTCCGCGCCGAGGGCCACCGCTGGCGCTATGTCTGCATTCAGGCCGGCTGCGTGCGCCAGACAGCGTGGCGGCGCTGGGTGGCCGCGTTGGCCACGATTGCAAAGAAGGTGAATGGGAGGGCGTAGGTTAGCCAAACCCTAAATCTGTCCCACAAGTGCTGACGTCAGACAGGGTTAGTAGGCAGAGCAGCCTTGTGGCGCGACCACAGCAAGTTTCGTGAGCGAAACGCACTTCTCTCTCGCTACGAACTGCGTGCGTCGCTCTTCTGAAGGTTGCATATATAGTATGTGGAGCGGCAAGCTTTCGCCTGCGCTATGCAGTTCCTTCTTGAGTTGCGCCAGCAAGTCGCCTGCCGGACCGACAATGAGAATGTCGATATCCTCGCCAACACCGTGCAGAGTGGAGCCGAACATGTATGCATTGAAATGCTCCAACGAAATACAACGCTCCAAAAGGTGAACCGCCACTTCGCTGGCGCTGATCAGGCCTTGTTCAGGCGAGCCTTCAATTCGCCCCATTTCATCACCTCGCATCCAAGTTCTCGCGCCGCCGCACGTGCTTCTGGCTGCGGTGTGCCGTTGGGATTTATATTCCACGCAATATCGACTGCTCCGAACCTATCCCAAAGGCTGCGGATTTCGTCGGCAGTTGGTTCATAGGCCGCGATCATACCGATCCGAAACTCTGTTCCGCTCCGAAGCGCGACGCGATGAACACGATCGAATTCTCGATCAACCCTCACTATGCGGCCATATTGCCGGAGAAGCCGGTCGGAGAACTTGTAGATTTTGTGAGTTGCCGTGTTGGCATTTCCGTCCAGAACAGCTGAACAGAGGGTGCCAAAGTTCCCCCAACCTATACGATTATCTTCGAGATACCGGATTGCCTCTCCCTCCCAGACACATTCCTTGCGATAACCACACAGGAAATCGAGCCCTTCGGTCTGTTCTCGGTATTGCGCCGCCGTCTCCCGATTTACTGTCTCGACGGCCGTGATGGCCGCCAGAACGTTCGGTCTGTCGTGGGTCATAATCCTGATAATATCGTCACCCACATGTTCAGCGGTCGATCGCATCCCCTTTGAGAGATTGGCGATCGCATATTTGACCTGCCAGTTCATGCGAACATGTCCTCCATTGAGCTTGGGAATCGAATAGCGCGTCCAGGTATGCCGCAGACATGACGCTCCGATAGCCCGCGCACGTGCTCTTGGTATTCAGCAAAGGCTCGGCGCTCGTCCTCAGTGGCGAGCCCCAAGTTCGCTTTGATGATGGCAAGCGCACGAAAATGATTGGGTAGGATCACGCTTCTTACTCGCTGGTCCCATGCTGCCGCGGCACCTGCCTCCGGATTATATTCAAACTCTGAGCCATGCTCTGGTGCTAACTGCTCCCAGATAGCCCGGTTTTCGGCGAGGATATCAGCTATCGCCGCTCGTGCCTGCTCCCGATCTCCATACGCCTTGATCCCCTGTTTGAGCGCAAGTCGCGCGAGATGATTAGTTTTCCAGTCAAGTAAGGTATTGCGTGGATAGGCCTCGGGATCTTTGTCGACCTTAGTGTGACAAGTCGGACATAATAAAATCAGATTCTCAAACGCATCAACATCAAAGTCATCCACCGGCCTTTCCTCATGGCGTGGCCCGGCATCACCATGTGGAATTACATGGGCCATCTCGGCAACGTGTTTGTCGCCACCCATTTCAGCAGGAAAAAGGGCATCAAGACATTCCGGCTTTTGGCAGTGCCCTGATGCAGCCGCGAATAGGCGCAATTTCGTAGCATTTGGTATTGCCTTGCGATCTGCCATCCGACCTCCTGTTTTCTCTCGCTTCGAAATTTTGCACGCGTCTAAAAGGTTTGCAACAATCACGACATCTAAGGCATTGTCATAGTTGTCTTTTTATCAGCTTCGAGTTGCTCCCCAACGAAACTTATGCCCGTCTAACGCGGGGCGTGGGCCGTTAGGGAAACTCCCATATCTTGATGTTCTCGTTAATAATGACGTCTTCGGCCTGTTCATTTTCCACATTCACCATGCGAGCATGATAGCCATCCCGAATGAAATTCACCGCTTGGACGATGTTATTTGCCCACGTATAGCTCTTTGCATGGTGGCGCTCTTGAGAGGGCACGTCAGGGTGGATACCTACAAACCGTCCGTCGGGTCGCGGAGACAGTCGGTTGATTGTTCTTGCTCTGCTCGAAACACCGACGACGATGTATTCCATGATACCAGCCTCCAAAAAAGTTATGAGATGGCAGGTTAGCCTGCCGCTTCTGTTAGCCTCGATTAGATTGTTCACGGTGATACTTGCCACTTATTATCTTGGATGTCCACTATCGGGAAGCCGCAGCGCAGCATCGATTTATTGCGCGAACGGCAGGTTTGGACCGAAAGTGCCAATTAAGCCAACAATGGAGAACACTCAGAAGCCTGCGCAGAGATAGTTTATTTCAGCACGTCTTTTCCCTGAGTTGATTTCACCACGCCATAAGCCTTTGAAGTTAAATAGCATATTATCCCGATCACGTTGTTCAAATGGCGCTAAACGTGCCCAAACCGTCAAAACACCCCGAACTTCTGGCGCGACATTTACGGCCTTTCCATGCCATAAAACCCCTACGCTCGCAGAGACCTGCCAACCGCCCCCTGCCTTGGGTCCTCCGTGGCCCTGCGTGTGTGCGGGGGGCTTGGAGCGATAGGTCGCTAGCGACAAAGGATTTTTTCGGGTCCGCACTTTGGGTCCGCGGGTCCGCACCCCTTGAACAACCCCTGCCGCACCCCTCGGGCCTGACGAATGTCGGGCCTTTTTTTCGGGCGGTGGGCG
>JAJRPE010000554.1 GCA_024280935.1 Candidatus Hydrogenedentota bacterium | reverse complement strand
GACTTGATTTCCTCATCGGAAAGAGCGCGCACAATAAGAAGAATCGCGTCGGCGGATGCTGCACGGGCTTCGTAGATTTGATACGCGTCGACGATGAAATCCTTGCGAAGACAGGGCACATGGACATGCCGATGGACGTTGGTCAGATCCTCCAGTTTCCCCTTAAAGAACTTCTCGTCGGTCAGGACGGAGATGGCACGGGCACCCGTATGCTCATAGAGAGACGCAATCTCGACGGCATCGACATCCGGCAATATGTCACCTTTGGAGGGTGACGCTCGCTTTATTTCGGCAATGAGACTGATGCCGTCTTCACGCAAGGCCGCGCGAAAATCCCTGGGCTTGCGGAGAAGGTCAATCTTCTCCTCCAGATCCGACAGCGGCACGCTCTTTTTGCGCGTTTCAACTTCAGCGCGCTTATTTTCTAGTATAGGGTCAAGAATCATGGGTTCTCTGAATCAGCTGTTCGAGTTTTTCCAAGGCCGCACCGGAATCAATGGCGGCCTGCGCTTGCTTTACACCGGACGCAATGGTTTCGGCGGCACCACCCGCAACCAAGGCTGGGGCGGCGTTAAGAACTACGATATCGCGTGCGGGTCCAGATTCCCCAGACAACACCGCACGGAGAATAGCGGCGTTGGTGTCGGCGTCGCCCCCTTTAAGAGCATCGGCCGATACGGTGGGAAGGCCGAATTGCCCCGGCTCCACATCGTAGGTCGTGACCTTTCCCTCTCGGCCTTCTGCAACCGAACTGGGGCCAGTCAGAGTCAGTTCATCAAGTCCGTCTGATCCAGCCACAATAAACACATGGCGGCTCCCCAGTTGCAGGAGCACTTCGGCCAACGGCTTGATAAGCGCTTTGTCAAAGACCCCCATCACCTGGCCTTCGGCACCCGCAGGATTGGTCAGGGGTCCGAGAATATTGAAGACGGTTCGTAACTTCAGTTCGGCGCGGATAGGGCCAACATGCTTCATGGCGCTGTGGAGATTCCGGGCGTAGAGGAATCCAATGCCGATTTCGTCCACGCATGCTCCCACGAGTTCCGGGCTGACATCGAGGTTCACGCCGAGGTTTTCCAGCACATCCGCGCTGCCGCACAGGCTTGAGGCGCTTCGGTTGCCGTGCTTGGCAACAGGGACCCCCGCGCCCGCCACAACAAAGGCCGCTGTGGTGGAAATATTGAAGGTGCCTGATTTGTCGCCGCCCGTGCCGCAGGTATCCACCATGCCAATAGAAGTCGTGGAAATCTTGGTCGACATAGCCCGCATAGTCTCCGCGAATCCCGTAATCTCCTCCACCGTCTCCCCCTTCATCGCCAAAGCCGTCAGGAGCGCGCCCACTTGGGCAGGCGTGGCTTCCCCGGTCATCAGGATCCGCATGACGGAAGCAGCTTCTTCGCGACCCAGATTTTCGCGGCGCACGACGCGCGAAAGGGTCTCTTGAATCATGAGAATACTCCTGTTGGTTTAGACATGGCCCGGCTGCGTAGAAGGGAGCAACTTTAGCAATCAAGCGGCTCAAAAGTCAAGCAAAGTGTGATCTCTGCCTATTGCGCAGCAACCTAAAAGTGGACCTCATTCGCCATATTATCTGCCAATTCACGGTGTGCCTTCGGCGTTGGGTGGGGGTCATGGGGAAGGAAAAAGTAGCCATCCATGTCGGGTTCAAATAAGGCCGAGTAGTCCAATACTCTTAGCCCCGCCCGCTCAAATCGGGCTGCCATTGTTTGATCGACGGACCGGTGGCCAGGAAAGGAGGGATAAATTACAACCCAAAAATCCTGCGACTCGAATTGAAGCTCAAACTGGGCGGCCGCAGCCGATACGACAGCCGTGCATAGCTCAAAATGCCGGGCCGTCAAGCGAAGCGGAAAGTCCACCTGAAAATATTCTATCGCCCCATCGCCATGCAGGAAATCATACCACCGCGTTAGCCCGGAACGCCCTTCCTGAAAGGAACCCGAACGAAAAACTGCGCCGTCCTCGCCCAACTGATAGTAGGGCGAATGTCGAGACCAGGAGATCACCGAGTAGGCACCGATTACCCGGCGGACGTGATTCGGCATAAACAGATAGACCGCCGCCACCTGGCGCTCGGACACTTCCTCACGAAGATTATAGGACTCCAGACGGGCGAGCATTTGGCCGGGACCGTAGCCGCTGAAGGCATAATTGTATAGCTGGGCATCGGGCATCCGAAGGGCCAACTGATTCGGCAGGGCATCCTCATCATTAACGCCTTCGCCAAAAGCGTAGGAACCGCCGAAGATCAACAATGCCTTTTCCCGCGACGACCCATCATCCAATTGGCTTGGCACAATCCGCCGCCTCAGCGCGTCCGTCTTGTAACTATAGTCAAAGACGATGGTGTTATCGACTATCAACCGTGCGCCCGCCGATATGTTCGGCTTCGGTGCGTAGCCCAGCACCCGGTCGAAGATATAGGATTCCCCTGTGGAGTGCGAACCGTCGCGTACCGTGTGCCGATCCCGTGCGCGGTTCATGCCCCGAAAACCCATCTGCGCAAGCCCGTAGAGACCCAGAAAAATGGCGATAAATACCAACGGTCCTATACCCCAGCGCAGTCGGGTTTTACGACCCGCACGCTTTGCGCGCAGCGAGGCCGCTACAATTCCACAAAGTATCCCGACCAGCACGAACCATGTGGACAGAAGTACACACAGGTAGAAATAGCTCGCCAGCTGCCCAAGGCCCAGCCGATAAAACAGGCCCGCGAGCAAGAAGCAACTTGGGGCGCACCACCAGCCCAACCGCTCAACGAAGGACAACGAGGCAAAGACATTTTGCGGTATTTGAGACGGCTCGGGAATAGCCATGGTGCTACACCTCGCGATCTGGGACGGTCCGCGCCCGGTTCTCCAGCGCGGCAAGGACCAGCAACGCCATCGACGACGACACTCGGTCTCCTAGAATCGGCAGTATCACATGTGGATTGTTGGTCTCTGCCTGGCCCGCAACCATGGCAACGGTCAGGTACGTCGGCTGCTCAACCCAGGGAAAGGGACTGGTTCTCTTGGTCACGCGAATAAAATGAAGAAGGGCATCGGAGCACCAAGCGGGGTCTTTCTCCAAGGCATTCGCCACATCGTCAAGCGATTTGTCTTCCTCGAAATACGAAAAGGCGCGCTCCCATCCTTCCCCGCTTTTCTCCGCAGCACGCTCAAGCACGGGCGGGGAGTCCACGTTCTTCTGCGCCGCTTCGACACCCAAAGCGTCACAGGACCCGCCACTACTATCTTCGCAGCGCTTCGGTGTTGCTTCTTCGGGAGCAAGTCGAAGCGTAAGGCCTGCCGCCAGGGCATGAAGCTGTGCGTTGGTGTATGGACAATCCACAAAGGCGACTATGGGTGTCTCGGGAAATAACCCGCGCAAGGTCCGCAGAACGTCATAAGACGGGCAGTAATCGAATTCGTCTTCAGAACTGCGTTGCGCGGACGCAATAACAAGGAGTCCTGGTTTCAATTCCAGCATGAATCGAACGAACTTCTGTTGCGCAAATCGCTCTGGCGTGACGAAAAGAACGTCCACCGTGCCAGCACGCAGGGCAACAGCCACATCGCGACGGGCGTTATCGGGCATATCGGGAGCTATTTTCGCCAGGGTGAAATCCCCCACGCCCCGCTCGGCCTCCATGACAAATTCGCAGGCCATATCGGGCACAATAATGAGCCGAAGCTGCCTGTCCTTACCTGAAAACAGGTCTATAAGCACGGACCATGGATCCCGTGTCCCATCCGAATCCAACACAACATCGAAGCCCCCGCCCAACGCCGTGCGCAAACTCGTCATGGCGTGGCTCCGGGCAGCAGGTTAAAGTGCATCGCCAACGCGGCCATGGCAAACATAAGAAAGAGGCCTGCCATATCTGTCACGGTGCTCAAGAGTGGCGGAGACCCCAAGGCGGGATCGGCCCTGAAATGACGTAATAGAAGAGGAATGATCCCCCCCAGGCAAACGGCCATCATGGTATTCATCAGGAAGGCCAGACCAATAAACAGTGCCAGCACCGGCACATGATATCCCTGTAGCTGGTCCAAACTAAAGGCGACCACGACAATCACGCTTCCCAGCATAAGTCCATTGATTAGACCTACTTGTAATTCTTTGCGGATCACGCGCATGAAATCTTCCGGCTGAATAAGCCCCAGCGTCAATTCACGAATACTCACCGACACGGCCTGGTTACCACTGCATCCACACAAGTTGCCAATAACCGGAATGAAGTAAACCAAGGCGGGAAACTTGTGAATCGTCGTGTCAAAAATAAGAATCATGCTCGCGGAAAACATGCTGAGGGGAAGGTTAAACCCCAGCCAAACCATGCGCCGACCCACGCGTTCCCGGGTCGGCATACTACGCAGCTCTTCACCGCCGATAATGCCGCCAAAGCGCATGAGGCTCTTCTCGATGCCTTCACTCAGCGCTTCCTCGGCATCTGCCCGGCGCACAATGCCCAGCATACGTTGTTCACTGTCCGTTACCGGCACGATGTAAAAGGTATAGCGATCAAAAAGTTGGCCCACTTCTTCTATAGGCGTGTCGGCGAGGACATAGATG
>JAJRPE010000553.1 GCA_024280935.1 Candidatus Hydrogenedentota bacterium | reverse complement strand
GACATCCGCACGGCGGTTGCCGCGCTGGGTAATATGGTGGGGAAAACCCGGCACCACGACTCTGGCTACTCGGCTCATGACTCCATAGTACACCAAACGAGAGGCTTTGACAAGCCTTTACGTAGTCTGTCCCTAGGTATTCCGAACGCCTACTCTGCTATTTGATTTTTATCTATCGTGGATGTCCCTAGGTTTTTAGCAGTCAATGTAGCTTAAGGGTTCTTGGTGCCATCAATTTTCTCGAATATGAATAGGTTTTCCTCATTGGCGATATACAGATGTATCTCCGTCGGCTGGCTATTGGAGCGGGACATTATTCGCAAGTTACCATCTGAATCTCGCTTGGCCGCCGTGACTCCGTATCCGCCATGTGAAGCCCTCACCATCAGCTTATCTTCCGCTCCCATGCCTTGAATTCTCGGATTAATTATCTGAAACCCGTCTTTCGTCGGATTCGACCTTGTGATTTGTCCCCGGTTAGATATTTTCGGATTGGTAGAAAACGCCCCCGTTCGCGCTACAGTATCGTCCGTTAGGAGAGCATCGACTATTTTGAAAAGTTTGCCTTTGGCGAAGTCCACGGTACCTACATAGCTAAAAAGCACGATTAGATTTCTGGCCCTCATCACGGCAGTACCGCCCGTATTTTTCCGTCCCCAGCACAAGTAGCGAGCGTCTCTGTACGAACCAATTTCACGCGGCCCGACGGCAAACCGGCTCTGATGGGCACGATAGAATATTCTTGCCTTGTCCAGCGTTGGATATACGGCCAGACTTACGGCTGACAATCGAGGCAATTCTCCTTCCTGAACTGAATTGCGATAGGTCACACCAAAAGGCGAGAGTCCCCGTTTGGCAATGTCAAACCCAATGTGAGAAAACAGCTTCTCATGTCGGACTCCCAGAAACAATGGCGTGTCTTCTCGCTCCCCATCATCAGCATCATAGATACCTGGACGCTCTTCCTCACCACTGAATAGGAGCCAACCGGATTCTCCAACCTGCGCTGATGCAGCGCTAACCACCATCAAATACACTAGAACAGATGCCAGTACGACATGAGTTTTTTTTCTCATCACGTAAGATCCTTTCGTTAGACAAACTCTCGACTAATGGGGACACGTCCATTGAACAATCGGCCCCATTCCGGGAAAATTACCGTATTTGAATTGCTTATCCGGCACGTACACCGTCGAACCCGTCACCGGAGGAACCACCCCGTTACCAGAGTAAGGAACAGCGACCTCCAAGTCGGTCAGTAGGCCCGTTGTTCCATATGAGGGATCGTAGAAGACCCCGTCGACAACGACTTGCATATGAAACAAGTAATGTGGATTCTCGGGTTCGTCATCCTTGGGAGCGGCTTCCACCTGTATGCTAACCCATTCTAACCCAAGCAAACCATTATATTGATAGCGATTGATCTCCAAGAATGTCACACCACCAAATACGTAAATGTGTTCTGCGTCCATCCCCGAAACGGAGCACAGGTACTCCATCAAGGGAGCATGATAATTACATGCGGCCTTCACATTTGATGGCATCCCATACAGCTCCAAAATGTGCTGGACTATAGCTGGATTCGCCTCTGCATTGAAAACGAGTCTAGCATCAACGCCAGACATTATGGCCGCCGCTACACCACCAGTGTCGGATAGGCCTGCAGCATACTCCACGACCTTATCAAACGCTAAGTCGTACGGTACTTCTCCATGTACATCAGTGTCCAGCATGGTGTACCACTTGCTTGGCCCGCCGCTCCCGATTGCGTGCCAGCTGGAACCGCCATCGGTCGAGTAATCGAATGCAATGGTGGTCGTGGGCGCACCCAATACATCGTGTCCAGGTATCTGGATCGTACCTCCCAATCCATTAACTGCGATAAGCCTTGGAGGCATCCCAATGCTCATACTTTTTTGACCAAGCTCGGTGCTTCCGGCTTTGGCTCGAATCAGGAGTTCCGTGCAATCCGAGGATTGCACCCATAGCTCGATATCCATCGTTGGCTTTCCGCCAATTCCATAACGGACAGGTGCTATGGGGCCGGTGTTACTGTTGTGCAGGCTGTAGTGATACCCGTTATTCAATAGGGTACCAGCCGGATACGCGCGAACATCCGCAGTATCCGTAAAGCGTATCGCCATAAGGGTAATGTCCGCCTCGCACTCTGTAAAAACCGCCTCGACGCTCCTATCTTGATCCATGTCAAGGCTTATCGACTGATCGCCATTTATCGCCGGTGGAACGTCACCATTCCAGTGGTCAAAGAACCAGTTCGTCCTTGGACTCGCGGCGGCGGCCACACTACTGTGGATGCCATAGGTCTCGGTAAACGGTGGTGTCTGCGCACCTCCTGGAGGCGTTGCGGTTACTGTTCCTTCGCCTGTCTTAGTAACATTCAGGTCAACTTGGGCAAAGACCGCCGTTGCTGTTCTTGGGCGGTCCACGAAGACACTCGTGCCAAGGGTCTCTCCGCTCGCATCGCCCGTCCATTTATTGAAGCCCCAGCCTGCCGCCGGGCTGGCGACAAGGTTCACCATCTGTGCGCTGGTGTAGGTGATGGTGTGGGGGAGGGCGGTGCCGCCGCCGGGAGGCGCGACCGTGCCCTGCCCCACCTTGTCCACGGTGAGCTGGATCTGCTCGAAGGTGGCCTCTACGGACCTCATCAGCGACATAGTCGGGTCGGTCGGCATGGTCTACATTCACCGGCGAGACCGAACCCGTCGCATCGCCCGACCATCCGGTGAAGACCCAGCCGGGCTCCGTCTCAACGGCCTCAAGAATGACCTGTTCGCCGGGGGCGAAGTTCCTGGTAAAGGGCGGCGTCTGGGCCGGGTCCCCGAAGGGCGTCGTTTTCACCTTGCCCTGGCCATCGACCGTCACCGAAAGCGTGGTCTGGAAGAACACCGCCTCCACCGACTGGTCGCCGTTCATGATGACTTCCGCCGGATTGTCCGATGTCTGTATCGCCCCGCGCCACTCCCAGAAACCCCAATTATCCTCGGGCAGGGCCTCCACGTCCACGGTCACACCGGGCCGGAAGCCTTTCACCGTGGTGGAAATGACATCCCCAGCGGGCGTGGTATCGATGGTGCCATCACCCGTGACGGACATGGTGAGCAGGGCCTGTTCGAAGACGGCTGTGACCGACTTGGACTCACTCATGAACACGGAATCTGGAGACAGCTCGGTGGTCAGATCGCCAGTCCACTTCTCGAAGCCCCAGTTCTGCGCTGGCGTGGCCGAAAGGGTAACTTCCTGCGGGTTCTGCTCCGTGGAGTTGGTGTACGCCTCGGTATGGGGATACTCTTCTTCTGCCGGCGTAACATCGGGCGGATCAATCTTCACCACGCCCTTGCCTTGCGTATCGACCGTGAGTTAGATCTCCACGAATGTCGCCGTGACGGTGGTACCTGCCTTGGCGGATCAGGCATCATTATATAGGTAACTGTCCCTATTTACTAACACCCAGCCTGCATCTGCCTCTGTAAACGCTTCCCACAGCCCCTTGCGGGACCACAGACATGACTCGGAGAACCGTGTGATGATCTGCTCTTCACGGTAGGAGACTTCCACTCCCAACATCTTACCGACTTATCCCGGCGCTTCTCCCCGTGTTTTCAAGTTCCTCGCTATTCTTTCTTTCGTCCAGAAACAAATAGCTTGACAAGTACGAGAAGCAAGGCGATGGCCGCTACACCAACCAGAAGAGTATTCGTCCCATCTGCCGCAGTCGGCTCCTGAGTCGTGATGCCCTCACCGGGCGGCGTATCTCCGGTCAAATCGACGCCATCGGCTGCGGCGGGCGAACCAGCAGGCACTAACGGTGTGGCCGTTGACGATTTCAGCTCGTAGCTTTCCGGCAGCGTAGGTGGCCGTATAACTGTCGCCCCGTAGGATGTGAATACCTCCGGCTCGTGCCCCGAACCCTCAAAGGCTCTCAATGCCTCAGACGCCCGGCGGATATCCCCATCTATCGATGCGATTGCATAGCCGGGAAGGGCTGAAGATGCCACCGGGGTTTCCCCGAAAGAGGCCTTTCTGGCCTCTAGCGCGCCCAGCACGAGTCGGGCGACGTCCTCACCCATCCACGCGATATCCGCAAGAGCGCTGGCCGCCATCTCTCGCGTCTTCGGATCACTCACGGAGAGAGCGGAAAGCAATACCTGCACAACGCGATCACGGCCGTAGGGGAGAAACTCCATTAAGTTCGTCGGGGTTGTTGTTGAAGCGTTTCCTACTACATCGCTAACGTATATCATCCTCCTCAGGGCGCTCACTGCCCACCCTACATAACCTTCGCTCCCGACGATTTCACGTTCCAAAAAACCTACAATTATATCAAAGAGTTCCCTGTCCGATTCAGGGGCGTTGTTAGACATAGGGGATGGGGTGACCATGCCGCGCATACGTAACGATTCGTCTGAATACCATCGCAAGAGCAACTGTTCCCTGTCTGGAGAATAAGCCAACCTACTCTCTAGCGTGTGGACATGCGCTAGCCGCTGGTTTCCTCCATATCGTTGGGCCAAGATGAAATCAAGTATCTCCTGGTCGCTTTTCCCCGTGATCTCTCGATAGTCAGCGTATGATATGGGGTCTCCTTCATGCCGCACAAATCTTTCCAGCATGTTTTTCGCGTTCTGCAATTCCAAGTCGCCGCCGATGGCTCTCAGACCCTCCAAGACTTCGTCACGACGATCCGGCAAGGCGTATGCGGCTCTTGTCAGGAGAATCGTAGCCGTGCTTCCCACATAATGCTCACTGGCGGGCGAGGCACACTCTAACAATGTTGATAACAACTCACTCTGATAGTCAGTACCGGGCGCCGGAGAGACTACGCCGAGCGGGTCGAATACCGAATAGCAGTACGACTCTAGCGCCTCAGAAGGCTCTATGTGCGAAGTCTCACCCGAAAGCGCTCCCAATGTGATATTTCTAACCTTGCCCACTGCGTAACGTCGACCTTCCTCGCTGTCGATATGGCGAATTGTGTCAGTGAGCCGACCCAGTATAACGGCCCCTTTGGACTGAAAATCGTGCCAATACGGCGGGCTAGCAAACATTCCAAAATTGAGTGGAGCAGCAAAGGTCCCCTCACTGCCACGAGCAATCGTGAGGAGTTCGTCCAAGTTTTTCAGGGTGGCGTCAGGAGTTTCCGTCAGCGTAAGCAACGCGCGTACCGATTCCTCCCCATCCATTTCCTGTAAAATACGTAGTTCCTCACCGACGTCCGGCGTGTCGGCGCGGCCCTGAGCCGTTCCAACCCATCCGTGCATCGCTCCTATCAACACGAGTACTAGAATTCGCAAATTCATTGTGTTAACTCCATTTCTCAATTATCACGGCAAAGGCGGGGCAGCAACTATCGTGCCTGGCGGCACCAACAAACGCCACTGCTGCCCATACACAGGCGGATCTATCATGATGCCGTAGCGACCGCGCTTGTCAAGCGCGTCTCCCGTTCCGCCCGACCCTAAGACCGGCCCCTTGTACGGGGCCACCGCGATGTACCACCAGTCTCCTATTGGCGAACGGATTTTAAAGATGTTCTCCATGGGGCCGTTTCCCTGCAGTATGAGTTCATAGGTTCCGACGAAGATGTCATAGTTGGTCTCGTAGTCTGTACAATCAGAATTGTAGCCGACTCCACTGTTCGTATCGGTTGATGGATAGGCGTGACATCCCTGGGCGTAGCTCTGCTGGATATCACTTCGACTGGTCCCGAGCATCAACATCCCGCATGCGCCCAAATGACGCCCCGCCTCGCACTCAAATTTTCCGTCGTCCAGCGCCTTCCATAGGCCGCCCGCCACTTGTACCCAATCGCTCGGTGTCTTCCCATGGCGCGCCCAAATCGCCTCGGAAACTACCCCCGCTGCGACTATCGGGTCGAGTCCGTCTGGCCCTTTTCCCCTGGCGGCATCACACAGGAATTCCATACGTTTTATGGTGGCTGCTGCTGTTGTCCTGTCACCCGGCCAGATTGGGAACGGGGCGTCAGTGTCGAGTGCCGTGTTGGGGCCATACGTTACAAAGATCTTGTGTGCGCCTGTTGAACCGAGGCTAATTGGGCTGCCACCCCCACCAAACTCGATTTGCCACGATATGGTTTCATTCACGATGTCGATCTGGTTTGGCAATAACTCATTCGACTGAACCTCAACGGTGGTGCCGACACCAGCTGTAAATCCAGTCCCGCTGAAAGTCAAAGTCGAACCCGTTCCAGTGACCGAAAACGTGCATCCAGAGGGACTCACGAAATCGACTAGCAACTCCGCCTCTATCGCCGTGTTCATTGTGTGCGAAATGGGTGAATTGCTTCCACTCGAAGACCACTCAGGCTCCAATACAGGATTACCGTCGTGCTCATAGTCCGACACATTGTCATAGAGCATCCCGTGATCGCTCGTGAAAGTGACTGAAACCAGCTCGGCTTCGGGACCAAAGAAGACTGCCTTCACACTCGTATTCTCGTGCATGGGTAGCGTCAGTGGGTTGCTCTCCTCTTCGCCGACTGGAACGCCCGTGCCTTCCCACTTGTCGAAGACCCAACAGTCTTCCGGCGTTGGCGTGAGGCTCACCGACTCGTGAATGCCATAGGTCTCGGTAAATGGTGGCGTTTGCGCGCCTCCCGGAGGCGTTGCGGTCACTGTCCCCTCGCCGGTCATAAGGACATCTAGATCCACCTGGGCAAAAACGGCTCTGACCGTTTTGGCCGCATCCATCGTGAGGTTCAGTGGGTCGGCTGTTTCCATACCCGCTGGTACGTCGCCGGTCCATTCTTTGAATCCCCAGCCGGGGGTGGGACTGGGCGTGAGGGTCACGCCTGTACCCTGAGCGTATATCTCGCTAAAGGTTGGCGTTTGCAGCCCGCCGCCGGGGGAGGCTGTCACTTGGCCCTCACCAGTCTTGCTCACCGTTAGCTTGACACCAAACACGGCTGTTACGCTCTTGTTGCCATCCATTGTGAGGTACAGCGGATTGTTTTCCTCGTCCTCCGTCGGAACATTGCCAGTCCAACGGTTGAAAACCCAGCCCGTGCCCGCCGTGGCGGTGGCCGTTCCCGTGTCGTTCTTGACGTATTCCTTGGGGGGAGCGGGCGACGCGGTGCAACCCACGCAGCCAGCGGCGTTGACCGAGGTAGTGAGGGTGACGATTTCGTCTTCGTCGTAGGCGTCGAGGTGGTAGTTCTTGTCGATGCTGAAGCTGACGGTCTCGTTGGTGCTGGTGCCATCGCCCCATTTGGCCGTGGTAAAGGAGTCGGGGAGACCTTCCCAGTGGTCAAAGCGAGTTCGGTCCTCCCTGTCCCATGTGAAGGAGACGGACTGGCCGTGATCAAAGGTGCCGCCAACCGGCGCCACATCGCCCGACGTATGGACCGCCGTCGTCACGGTGTGCTGCTCGACAAAGTGCCCCGTGACGCTTTTATCACCGGTCATGTTAATGGTCGTTGAAGAAACCGTGCCCGTTTTGCCACCGGTCCATTCCTTGAAACGCCAGCCCGACGCAGCCGTGGCGACCAAGTCCACCACCGTACCGACATCGTAGGTGTGTGGGATTCCCACAGCGGGCGAAAGGGTGCCGCCGTTGGCAGTCTGGTCGCCCGTGAGCGACTTGCTCATGGTCAACGTAACCCGCTTCACAAAGAAGGCCGTAATCGTCCGCGCTTGGTCCATGGAGCAAAAAGGGACTGACCCCAGCGAAGCGAGGTCGAAGACGCGCCGTAGGAGGGTACGAGCGCAGACGGGTCTGCGCCCTTTCTTGCGGGCGCAATGATATAATCCTACCTTATTCGTAGTCTGTCCCTGGATTCTCCAACTTTTCATGGCAACTACGCTTGTTTTGGGTCTAGTTTGTTGCTAATTATTTCGAAAGAAGCTCGGAAATCTGGATTCGGAACTGGGGCGGTCGCCTGGAATCGTCCTTCCAGGCATCCAGACCGGCAACCGAGTCCCTCACCAGGGGATGCTCATCGGAACGCAACTGGTCAATGACTCCTGGCACCCGAACCTCGGGGATCCGGCGCATGGTTTCGGCGATACAGAGTCGTACCCACCACGCCGGATCGTCCGCCATCGCGCTCAGGCCTGCTGCTACGCGCTCCCCGTCGTCCTTTCGGAACAACGGTCCGCTACTGGTAGCACCCGTACTTTCCAGCAACGTCTGCAATTCCATGAGGGTGTCGTCTCGGCTACCTTTCGCACCATAGAGTATCCTTAAATCCGACAGGGCCTCTGCTGTATTGTACTGGATCATATGATCGATCAGCGCGGAAGACGGCGCAATCCCTTGGGCCTGTTGCGACTGCAGGAAAGACAACAGCAGACCAGGTGTCTCTTTTCCGGCCCCCACTGCGGTCTCCAAGCAGGTAAAGCCCGCTTTTCGCTCATTGAGGTGTATTGACTCGAGCAGGGGCACCCCCGCGCGGACCATGTCTTCCGGTGATACGGCTAGATGGTCCCTGAGCTGACGGTAGACTGCCCAAGTCGCGTGGAACTCGTTCTCTGTTAGTTCACGCGCATGCATCGCCAACGCAAAGTTACGGAACACCACTGCCCGGTCCCCGTCGGCCATTGAGGACATATCGTCAAGTGTCGCTCGTATAGCCTCAGAGAAAATCTCTCTGTAAGGTCGCGCTGACACGTCCGGCGTGGGAGTATTGCCGTCAGGCCCTTTTACGCGTGCCTCCCTGGATTCGTCTGGGTGCCTGAACAGCCCATCAAACTGGGCTATGGTGTCCGAGTTGCGTGGCACTTCCCCTATTGCGGGGGTGCCGATCAGGACAGCGATTACCAGAACAGTACGTAGCCAAGGCATAGTACACATAAAGCACTCCTTTCAGAAACGGATAGACTCGGTTGCTATTGGCATTCAAGACCATCATCACAATAATTCGAATTCAAAGTGTAGCATGCTCCGAAAGTCGCGTGATTCAAGCGGTCTGTTAGTATTGCATGCACTACAGGACAGTCGTCTATATCATTATGGCCCTGATTATTGACACATTCCAGTGCGATATTGACATGCCAATTCGGAACGGAACCAGGTACCGAAGCACCCCATGTTAAATCATCTGGACCCTGATAGAGATTTACATTGTTCTGGCTTAATGGTGGAAGGCGTGTCTCAGCAATCGTCTCCAAGGAACCATCGTTTCTGATGGCATCGACATAGGCCGTCATGGTAATCGCAAATTGCCCTGGATTCTCTATTGCCCCACCCGGATTGTCTTGAAGTCTTTTGCACAAATCGTAAATAGAGCCCCCGCCATGACTGTGACCCACCATCGCAATCTGGCGAATTTCCCCCGCGTTGATCCCCGCCACTAAGAAATTGAATACTGCTCCATTCCCGAATTCGTCAACGTGGTCCTCATCAGGTAAACCTAGGGACAGGTAAACCTAGGGTAAACCTAGGGGTAAACCTAGGTAAACCTAGGGACAGACTACGTATTCCTATCTTTTTCCCCGATATCTTTCTTTGGGCGGCCCGGTTTTTTGGGTCGCAGGACCCGGCCCAGCAGGTTTTCGAGCTGGTCGAGGAACTTCGGGGAGCCGCACGGACGACCGGTTCGAGTTTGCTTCCGAATGGTGTCGTAGGCCGCGTCATCCTCGGCACCACTGCGCAACCAAGCCGACCAATCCCTCACGAGACCGGGGGGCGGAAATTCGGCGGACAGCACGCTGTCTTCGCACAGTCCACAATGTGCAACCGCGCTCGACCAGGGATGCTCCTCCGCCCGTTCCACCATGCCCGCACGGACTGGGTTCATCTCCACATAGCGCACGGCCGCCCACAGGTGATTTTCGTCGAGGGGCGTGGAATAGAATCGCCCCTGCCACAGGTGGCCCGAGAGTTGGGTCCGCGAATTGAAATACATGGCATATACGGTGTGTGTGTCCCGCATCGCAAAGCCCAGCGCCTCCTCCGTCTTCGGAACGGCGACCAAGTGGATGTGGTTCGTCATGAGACAGTACGCCCAAATGTCCAAGCCCCGCTTTTCGGCGTACTTCTTCAGAAAACGCAGGTACGCCTTCCGATCCGCATCGGTCTCAAAGACATCCGCACGGCGGTTGCCGCGCTGGGTAATATGGTGGGGAAAACCCGGCACCACGACTCTGGCTACTCGGCTCATGACTCCATAGTACACCAAACGAGAGGCTTTGACAAGCCTTTACGTAGTCTGTCCCTAGGTATT
>JAJRPE010000552.1 GCA_024280935.1 Candidatus Hydrogenedentota bacterium | reverse complement strand
GCCTGGTGGACCTTTCAGACGCTGATTCATCGCTGTGGCGGACTGACCGCCGTCAACCGCATCAACGCCCTGGAGCCGGGTGCTTTCAGCCATCCCGATGTAGTGTGGGCGGCGGGCCTCCTTCAGAAGCTGGGCACCGAATATTTCCAGAAGGGGGCGCTGGCCATGACCCACACGGAGAGCCAGCTCCAGTTCATCAACAACAAGGCGGCGATGATTTTTTGCGGCCTGTGGTTGTCCAACGAAATGAAGGCCAGCACGCCGCCAACCTTCGAGATGCGCTGTTTCAACGTGCCGCCCATCGAAGGGGGCAAGGGCAATCCGGCCCTCTTCAACGGCGCGGGCTGGGAATACATCTTCATGAGCAAGACGGCCCGCTATCCCGAGGCCACCTTCGATTTCCTGCGCTACATGGTTTCGCCCGAACAAGCCGCCGACATGGGCCGCTCTGTCGGGGTGATCACGGCGATGAAAGGCGCAACACCGCCCGAGGCCGTCACGCCGCCCCTGCGCTCGGCCCTGAAAATGATTGACGGGGCTGAGGGCATCTTCCGCATCCGCCTGGAAGACCTGCTCCTTTCCTGGCGCGTGCAAGTCATGCGGCCCAATACCACCGCGCTTTTGTCGGGCACGATCACACCGGAAGAATATTGCAAGCGCTTGGACGAAGGGGTTGTCGTCGCGGTGGCCGACCCCGATGCGATTATCCCGCCCCACGTGGCCTACGACCCCGCCGCTTTCGGGGAAACGCCATGAGCGCACGCAGCAAGGAAGAACGGCGGTTTATTATCGTGTTCCTCGCGCCCGCCTTCATCCTCTTCACGACCTTCGTCTTTCTGCCCGCTATGCGCGCCCTCCTTTACAGCTTTCAAAAGTGGGACGGCCTTGGAACGCCCGAATGGGTGGGCCTGGCAAACTTTGTCCGCCTCCTCCGCGACGACAACATCTTTTTGGTAGCCCTGGGGCACAACCTCCTGCTATTTGGCATCGCCGGCGGACTCACCATCGCCCTCTCTCTCTTCTTTGCATCACTTTTGAGCCAGAAAATTCGCGGGGCGTCCCTCTTTCGCATCGTGTTCTTTTTTCCCAACGTCATCGCCATGGTAGCCGTGGCCTTGCTCTGGATTCTCCTCTACAGCACCACGGACTTCGGCGTAATCAATGCCCTCCTGGGCCGGGTCGAATCCGCCGCCGTGGTGGTGGGTCTGCCCCTTCCCGATCTCGATTTGCCCTTTCCTTTCCTCCAGTCCAAGTATCTCATTGCTTCCATCATTCCCATGATCGTGTGGAGCGCCACCGGCTTCTACATGGTGCTTTTTCTCGCGGGCATGGGCGGGATTCCCAAAAGCTACTACGAAGCCGCACGCCTGGAAGGGGCCACCGCCTGGCAACAATTCTGGCACATTACCTTTCCCCTGCTCCGCGAAATCTTGGTGGTCGCCGTGGTCTTCATGATGATCAGCCTCATGAAATATTTCGACCCCATCTGGGTCATGGAAAATGAAGCGCCCAACCGCGAATCCCACGTGCTGGCTACCCTGCTCTACCAGAAGGTCTTCACCGAATACGACATGGGCTACGCCTCCGCCGTGGCCGTGCTGCTCTTTCTCATTGTGCTGGGCGCTTCCGCTTTCAGCTTCGCCTGGTCCCGCAAAGAACGGATTGAGTATTGATGGTGGAACAGGAAGCACAAATGCGACGGATGTTTCCCACGGACGCCAAACCCACCCACCCACCCTCGTTACTACGGTCCCCCGTAGTAATGCATACCCATACGCTCCTGCGTAAGAGGGTAGAGATCACAACCCAAGTTCCATCACGCCACCGTGCCCGAGCGTTTTCCCTCGTTCCCACGCTCCGCTTGGGAATGCGTGGCCCTACGCTCTGCGTAGGAACCCAGCCAGCTATCCCAGAGACTTCGATCACGCGCCGACGCAATTTCTCCAGGCCCTCCGAAGCAGAGCTCCGGCATCTGCATTCCCAAGCAGAGCGTGGGAACGAGGGTACAGAGCTTATCCGTGCTTTTCGTGACAGTAACTACCTTCTCAATCACTCCCCTGGAGTCCGATGACCATGGAACGCGCTCGAAAAATTCTCATCTATGGCTTCCTCATCGGATGGCTCTTCGCGGTGGCCCTACCCATGGGCTGGGTGTTGCTGAACTCCCTCCGCAGTTCTCAGGAATTTGTCCAGAATCCCTTTGGCATGCCCTGGCTCATTGGCGGCATACCGGCGGACGGGCTACTGGAGCATGATGAAATAGAAGAAGCGCTCCGCCTTTCGGAAGTCACACCGTTGGATAGCATCCCACACAAAAAACTGGCTTGGCTGGCAGAGCACTTCGAGGAAATCGACACGGACAACAACGGTGCCCTGAATGCTGGCACGGAATTCGGCGATTCACCGAGTACCCTTGATGCCAAAATGATTGCGATTATCGAAAAAGCCGCCAGCCGTCCACTCGCCCGCTCCAACGCAGTCGAGAACTACCGCAAGGCCTGGGTCGAATCCCATTTCAGCCGCTTCTTCTTCAACAGCCTCTGGGTGACCTTTTGGTCATTGCTGGGTACGCTTAGTCTGGCCAGCATGGCCGCCTACGTCCTTGCCCGCTTTGAATTTCGCGGCAGCCACGTGCTGTTCCTTTTCTTTGTCAGTGGCATGATGATCCCCGCGCAATTGTTGCTTACTCCGGTATTCTTTGAGTTCAGCTGGTTCTCCGAGGTGGGCACCCAACTGCTCCAGCCCTTCGGACTCCGTTTCCAGCTCTATGACTCCCATTTTGGCCTCATCATCCTCTACATCGCCCTGAGCCTGCCCTTCACCATTCTGGTGCTCACGGGCTTCTTCAAATCCCTCCCCGGCGCGCTGCGGGAAGCGGCCATTCTCGACGGATGCAACGAGTACCGCGTCTTCTGGCACGTCATGCTGCCCCTCGCCAAGCCTGGATTGATCACGGCGGGCATTTTTAATTTCCTGGGCATCTGGAATGAATACATCTTCGCGCTGGTATTTGTGAATACCCCCGAACTGAAAACCCTGCCCCTGGGACTCGCCAGCGTGAGCATCCAAGCCCAATACAAGACAGATTTCGGCCTCATGTTTGCCGGGCTGGTTATCGTGGTCGTGCCGACCTTGCTGGTCTACGTGCTGCTGCAACGGCGGCTGACCGAGGGGATTACCATGGGTGCCTTGAAGGGTTAAAGGGACTGGCTCGCCCCAGTAACCGTAGCTGAGGATTGCCCGTTTCGTGGCCAGCCGCGAAACGGTTCGTTACCCAAGGAAGCATTTTTGGGGTGTCCCGGCAGTTAGACGACGCGCCCCTCAAATCAATAGCCATCTCCGGTGGACGATGAAGACAGGAAGAAATCCTCAATGATCTCATGGTTAGTCCAGGGTTAACCTGTTAACTCCCTTCGGGGCGCGGGCCTGTGCCTGAATCCCTTGGAAAGCGAAGCGGGATGAAATTGCTTGCATTGAGTCTGAGGTCGTGCTGCGCATCTGTTTGTTCCATCCTTTATCGCTTGACTACGAGCGTCGCCCGAGGACACCAAAGCCCGCCAGCGTCATCAGCACAATTCCGAGCAGGAAGAAGTCACCCAGTGCTTTCCGCACACCCTCCAGGAAATCCGCCTTATTCGCCGGACAACCACCTGTCGGTGTCTCGCCTTCTCCTTCACCTTCACCTTCACCTTCACCTTCACCCTCACCTTCACCCTCTCCTTCACCTTCGCCTTCTCCCTCACCTTCACCCTCTCCTTCACCTTCGCCTTCTCCCTCACCAACGGCACCAACTCGCACAAACCTGAACGTTCCCAAGGGCACCACAGAACCCGGATCACCGAAGGGCGCACCGTCAATCTCGAAAATGGCTTCCGCCGGATCCGTCGCGATGTCAGCCGCCGTATGGGATGCGCCGCTGTCCGTGCCTGCGTCGTATGGCACCAAGGACACAACCACTTCGTCTACCCAGTTTTCCCCATCATGCAGCGCCACATCATGTACGCCAACGAACCAGTCGGGACTGGGCGCAATCATGGAGACGAGCGTAACCAGGGGATAAGCCTCATCCACGTCAATCATGAGACTCACGGAGCCGGGCGACTTCCCGATACCACCGCCAGACAGGATGGCGTTGGCACTGCCCGTGCCAATGGCCGCGCCGACTTCTGCCGAAAGCTGGGTTTTGCCGCCAAGTTCGGCCATTTCCTGAATACCAGCCGATGCCAGGACACCTGGATTCCAGAATCCGACGGTGCTGTTGTGCGTAGCACCAACGAGTCCAGAGAAGTGGGGAGACGGCGGGAAGTCCTGCGAATGGGTTTCCTCGCTCCAGACCGCATCAAAGACAATCTCATACGTTTCAATCTCACCTTCACCTTCACCTTCGCCCTCACCTTCGCCCTCGCCCTCGCCCTCGCCCTCGCCTTCACCTTCACCTTCGCCCTCGCCCTCGCCCTCGCCCTCGCCCTCGCCCTCGCCCTCGCCTTCGCCCTCACCCTCACCTTCACCTTCTCCTTCTCCTTCTCCTTCTCCTTCTCCTTCTCCTTCTCCTTCTCCTTCTCCTTCTCCTTCTCCTTCT
>JAJRPE010000551.1 GCA_024280935.1 Candidatus Hydrogenedentota bacterium | reverse complement strand
GGGATTTCGTTGTTTAAGAGCGGCGGCTATGAGACACCCTTGGGGGTTGTGCCGGTTGACGAGGAATTGGCCGAGTACCTGGCGGACTGCTTTGGGAACGTGTGCCCGGAGGCACACTACGGCGAGCACGCCCTGGAGGTACAAGTGCCGTTCTTGCAGACCGTGTTGCAGGGAGAGTTCCAGTTGGTCCCTGTCCTCTTTGGCGGTGGTCCCGACGAAATGCACCGCGCCATGGGGACGGAGCTGGCCAAATGCCTGGGGGAAGATGATCTGGTGATAGCCTCCACCGACCTGTCTCATTTCTTGTGCGAAAAAGATGCCAATAAAATCGACCGGTACTCGCTGGAGCAAGTGTTGACGCAAGATGAAGAGAAGCTTTGCGCCGGTGTGTTGGGCCAACGTTGTTCCCTATGCGGGGCATCGGCGGTGGTGGCGGCCATGGCCTACGCCAACGCGGCGAAGGCTACCCAGTGGCAACTTCTCGACTACCGGACCAGTGCCTGGGCCAGCGGCGACACCAGCCGGGTGGTGGGCTACGGTGCCATTAGCATGGAGCGTGAAACAGATTGATGCCTCTTGCCTGGCACCAGTCCCCAGCGATATAGTGTGCTCCACCGCCAACACCAGACAACGCGCACAAGGAGACCGCCATGTCCACCACCGTAAAAGCCCTATGCGCCGCCATGGAATCATGGGCACCAGCCGCCCTCGCTTATGATTGGGACCGCGTGGGCCTTCAGATCGGCGAACCTGCTGCCAAGGTTTCCAAGGTGCTGACTTGCCTCACAGTGACCGATCAGGTGGTGGCCAAAGCCGAACAGTGGAACGCGGATATGATTATCGCCCACCACCCGATTCTCTTCGCCCCCTTGAAATCCCTGCGCACGGATGACATCCACACCCAGCGCTGCCTCCGGCTGGCCCACGCGAAAATTGCCTGCTTCGCGGCACACACCAATCTTGACGTGGTTCCCGGTGGGGTCAACACGCTTTTGGCCGACACACTGGGTCTCCACGACATACGTCCGCTCATTCCCATCGCCCAAGCGACTCAGGTGAAGCTCGTGACATTCGTACCCGAAGCGCATGAAGTCCCACTGCGCGCTGCCCTTTCCAAAGCGGGCGCTGGCCAGATAGGAAACTACAGCGAGTGCAGCTTCAGCACGCCGGGCACCGGCACCTTTCGACCGGGCGAAGGGAGCAACCCCTTCAGCGGTCAGAAGGGAAAGCTGAATGAAGAACCCGAGCTGCGTTTCGAAATGATAGTGCCCAAGGTAGCTCTTGGTGCGGTGCTGGACGCATTGCGTCGTGTCCATCCCTACGAAGAACCCGCTTTCGATGTGGTGTCCCTTGAAAACACCGATCCCCGTTTTGGCCTCGGTGCGCGGGGACATCTCGAAGCGCCCATGAAATTGACCGATTTTGCGCAACAGGTCCGGCGCGTTCTCAAGCTGAAACACGTGCGCATGGTAGGCCGTGCCAGCCAGCGGGTGCAACGTATTGCCGTGTGCGGCGGTGCGGGCGGGGGAGAGATTGGGAAGGTGCCCGCCGATATTGATGTTTTCGTGACGGGTGACCTGAAATACCATGAAGCCGATGGAGCACGTGATCATGGTTTAGCCCTCATCGACGCGGGACACGTGGGCACGGAGCGGGGTATTGCCACCCATATTGCCAAATACCTCAGGAAGACAATCCCCGGCATTGCCGTGAAGGCCATCGTTGAACCCGAGATTTTTGAGGTGGTGGCGGGTGAATGAGCATCATACATCGTGCCGTGCGATTCCCAAAAGGCGAGTATAAACGAGTTCTGACGGGTTCGTGCGCGGGCACAAGGCAAGCCTGGATGCCCAAAAAATAACTTGCGGGTGCCACGGGTAGGCCCGAAGGGTTTACCCGTGTAAACCTCAAGTTTCATGGAACTGGATACTCGCCCCTTTGTCGGCAGGCACTTCACGGGTAAAGCCCTGATAGGCCTACCCGTGGCACCCGGAGCGTTTCACAGAAGTCCTGCGTATTCGTGCAACAAAGTGGCCTGATCTGATAGAGTTCACCGACGATAAGGTTGGAGTTCTTTCTGGAGAATGCTTGTGGAAGATTCGCTTAAAATTCTTTTCGCCACCGCTGAAGTCGCCCCGCTGATAAGCACGGGCGGCTTGGCCGATGTGGCCGCAGCACTCCCAAAGGCACTGCACCATGCCGGGCATGATGTGCGTCTTATTCTGCCGTTTTACCAGAATCTGCCCCGCTTGCCGGAGTCTTGCCGACGGGGCATGTGTTTGGCCCATTTAGGAACCCACACGGCCTATGGCTGTCTTTGGGAAACGACCCTGCCCGACACCGATATCCCGCTCTACCTTGTGGAACACGAAAATTACTTTGGCCGTCCCGCACCCTATGGCGATGGCAATCATGAATACGAAGACAATGCCGAGCGCTTCTGTTTCTTTTCCCACGCTGCCCTCGATGGTATCGCCGGGATTGGGTGGCGTCCCGATGTGGTTCATTGCCACGATTGGCCCACCGCCCCAATTCCACTCAGCCTGAAAAGTACCTTCGCCCATCATCCGTTCTGGGAGGGGGTGCCGAGCCTCTACACGATCCATAATCTGGCCTATCAGGGACGCTATGGGGCCGAGAAGATGGCCAACACTGGCTTTGGCCCCGAACTCTTCAGCCCCCAATGTCTTGAGTACCATGGTGACATGAATCTAATGAAGGGGGCCATCGTCTCGGCCGACCAAATCTCCACCGTGAGTCCGCGCTACGCCCGTGAAATACAGACCCTGGGCTACGGCGAGGGACTGGATGGAATTCTGCGCAATCGACGGGATGACCTTCGCGGGATTCTCAACGGCGCGGATTACACCCTCTGGAACCCGGCGACCGATCCCCATATTCCAGCGAATTACGACCGAGAGGATTTGGCGGGCAAGGCGACGTGCAAGCGGGCTTTTCAGAAAAAGCTTGGATTGCCGAAGGCCGACGTGCCGCTCTTCGGGATTGTCAGTCGCCTTGTTTGGCAGAAGGGCATCGACCTGGTCATGGAAAGTGTTCTTAAATTGCCCGAAGGCGTTGCCCAGATAGTGGTCCTCGGCACGGGCGACCGGGATATCGAAAAAGCGCTCAAGCACCTCGAAACACAGCGCCCGAAAGATGTGCGGGTTCTACTCGATTTTAACGTCCCAGTAGCCCATCAACTTCAGGCGGCCTGCGATTTCTTTCTCATGCCGTCGCGTTACGAACCCTGCGGCCTGAGCCAGTTTTACAGCTTCGCCTATGGCTCTATCCCCATTGTGCGGCGGAGTGGGGGGCTGGCCGATACCGTGGCGGACTGTAACCCCGTGAACCTCAAGCGTGGTCTCGCGAATGGCCTGTCTTTCGTGCCGCTTACATCCTACTCCCTGAGTCGCCGGATGTTGCAAGCTGTCGCGCTCTATGACGATAAACCGGCGTTCGAGCGCGTCCAAGCGACTGGAATGGCCTTGGACTTTTCCTGGGGCCGGTCGTGCGATGCCTACATTAAACTCTATCGCGAGTGTACGAAGGTTGCGTGATGGAACTGACCTTCCAAACGGATAGCCCGGAGCAAACCGAGGCCGTCGGCTTCTTGCTCGGTGCCTTGGTGCCTCGTGGGACCCTGATTGCGCTCGAAGGCGATTTGGCGGCGGGAAAGACTTGTCTTGTTCGCGGGATGGCGCAATTCTTCGCGAAAAATGCGCCGGTACACAGCCCGACCTTTACCCTGGTGAATCAATACGGTTCCGATACGCCCCTCTACCATCTGGATCTTTACCGCTTGGGTGGCCCGGAAGATCTGGTGGATCTGGGCTACGAAGAACTCTTTGAACCCG
>JAJRPE010000550.1 GCA_024280935.1 Candidatus Hydrogenedentota bacterium | reverse complement strand
TTCACCGTGCCGCTGCTCCAGTCGCTTTCTTCCAGCCCCTTGATGAGCGTACCACCCGCATCATAACTGATGCGGCCGTGGAGCACGGCTTGGGCTGGTGCCGTCAGGGGAATCCAAAGAAGGGCCATCAAGAGGCCCGCTGTCCAGTTGGGTTTAGCAAGTATGTTCATAGGAGTATTCCTTTCGCTAGAGTTCGTCGCTCTATCGTACTGGACGCGGGCGTGCTGAAACTATTCAATCGGGCTAAGTGTCTCGCTCCTCAGTAAACCGATACAGGACTGGGAATCGTATGATGAAGTGCTTATAAGTTGTTGTCTTGAAAGGACTAAGGAGTATTTGGGGATGTGCTCCGCTCCAGGAGTGCCAAGGAAGGCTTCAGAGTCCCGCCTGCACCGTGCTGCCAGCGTTCGCTATCTGAACAGGTTGGTCCGTGCCGTGGTGGACTGCTACAATCGGCCTTGGTAGAGAAGGGTCCCCCATAATGCATTGCCCACAGTGTCATAGTGAGTTTTCGACGGATGCGACGCGTTGTCCCCAGTGCATGGCTCCTTTCGCGGGGCACCTCCTGGTGGAGCGTTTTCGGCTTGTACGGTTGCTCGGGCGCGGTGGACTGGGGGCGGTCTGGCTCGGGGAGGATGTGCAGCTGGATGACGAGCCAGTTGCTTGCAAAATTCTTAAATCAGCCCTTTATGATGACCGACGGGCGGTTTCCGATTTGAAGCGCGAAGTGTTGTTGACGCGGCGACTGCGCCATCCCCATATTCTGGCGGTGTACACCTTTTGGGAAACGGAAGAATATCGACTTATTACCATGGAGTACATCAAGGGCAGCAACCTTTCCGAACGCCTCCTTGAACGTGGATGTCCCTTTTTGCCTACCGAATTGCTGGGATGGCTCGGCCAGATCGGCCAGGCCCTGGACTACGCCCACAGCGAGGATATCCTTCACCGCGACGTAAAACCAGCCAATATTATGGTGGATGAGCAGGGCCGCATCCGTCTGGCCGATTTTGGCATCGCACGGACGGCACGGGAGGTCCAGGCCCGGCTAACGGGAGAATTGACCAGCGGCACTTTGCTTTACGTCAGCCCGGAGCAGCTTATGGGCGAGCGGCTGGATGCACGGAGCGATCTCTACAGCCTGGCCGCGACCATCTACGAACTCCTGTCCGGCACCCCGCCCTTCAGCAGCGGCTCCATTATTACCCAGATACAGATGAAGCCCGCGCCCCCCATCGAAGGCTTGCCTGACCCCATCAATCAAGTGCTGTTGAAGGCCCTGGCGAAGGATCCAAATCGTCGCCATAATACCTGTGGTGCCTTTTGTGATGCACTCACGGCGGCCATTCAGGATGTGGGTGTGGGGGAGGGTGAACACCAGTCGGAGCTATTTCCCCAACTGCAAGAGGCCTATGAAGAGGCCATCCAGGAAGCAACGGTGGCCCTCGAAAAACAGGATACGGCCACCTTCCGCATGCGACTGGGTACGCTGCTTATCGAGGCCCATCTCTTGACCGACAACCAGTTGGTGCAGGCCCTGGAAATTCAGAAAGTCGAGCAAAAACGGCTTGGTGAGATTCTTATCGACCACTTGGGCTTGACGGAGGAGGGCATTGGCCGGGCCTTGGCGCGGCAGATCCAACTGCCTTATTGGGCGCCCCTGCCCCTGGAAGAAATAGACCGTGGGGTTGCCAACCGGATTACGCCCGAACTTGCCCGAAACCGGAGCTGTCTGCCCCTCCACGAGACAGAGCTGGGGCTGACCGTTGCCATGGCGGATCCCTTGGACATGCAGACCCTCAATGAACTCGAAAGCACCTTTGCGACAACCATCCAACCGGTTGTCACGACGCACGCGGCCCTGGAGGCGGCGATTCAACACGTTTGGCCTGAAGGGGCGGGGTGAGCGCTCAGAGATTGCTTGGGATGCCACCCTTACACGGAGGAGCGAAGCGGGGGAGTTTAAGGGTGTGTATGTCATCTGGACAAGCGTTATGCCAGCGAGAAAGACAGTGTGTCCTCCTGCCCTCTGAGGCCGGGTCTCTCTTGGCAGCCCGCACCCACAAGGCCACTCGTGCCTCGTGTCCGTGTAGGTGGCACCCTTGGAACCTTTCGAAAAACCAACAACGGGAATGTCGTGAGCACTTGCAGATTGTGAAACCCCACGAAAACTTATCCCACAGCAAAACCGTTTAGTGCCAACATTTTCAAAGCAGACAGGTTGACACCCATGCCAACGATTCTCTAGTCTAAGCGCAGTGTCGGGAGCGGATTGCTGTCTCTCTGGGAGGGGAGAATCGTCTTGCGGGGCCCAATGCCGACCTTAATGTTACCGGAAGAATAGGACCACCAACTGCACCCTTTCCCGGGTGCCTACTCGAAGGAATCGTCTCCACCATGAGTATGTCAATTCGCGTACAACTATCCGTGATGATGTTTGTCCAGTTTTTTATTTGGGGCGCTTGGTTTGTTACGCTCGGCACCTATATTGGTGGGGGACTCGGTCAGGATGGTGGGGTCATCGGTAAGATGTACACAACGACTGCGTGGGGTGCCATTATTGCGCCGCTCTTCATAGGTATGGTGGCTGATCGCTTCTTCTACGCGCAGCGAGTGCTTGGTGTGTTGCACTTGGTCGGCGCAGGTATTATATATTACGCCTCGACCGTGGACGACCCGAAACTTCTATTCTGGGTATTGGTAGCTTATGCGATGTGCTATATGCCAACACTTGCACTGGTCAACACGGTTGCGTTTAACCAAATAAAAGACCCCGGTAAAGAATTACCACCGATTCGTGTCGTGGGTACGGTCGGATGGATTGTGGCTGGCCTCGTCATTGGCTACGGGTTCAAGGATATCGCTGCAACGTCCGTACCGATGAAGATTGCGGCGGGAGCGTCCGTACTTATGGGGATATACTCCTTCTTTCTACCGAAGACGCCCCCGAGGGCCGCTGGCAAGAAGGCGTCCCTGTCCGACGTCTTGGGACTAGAATCGCTGGCGCTCATGCGGGATAAGAACTTTGCAGTATTCGTTTTTGCTTCCGTGATGGTTGTGATTCCCTTGGCGGCCTATTATTCCTTCGGCCATCTGTATTTGACGCAGATGGGCATGGTGACTGCGGAGGTAAAACTCACGATGGGACAGATATCGGAGGTTGTTTTTATGCTTCTGATGCCCTTCTTTTTTGTGCGGCTGGGTGTGAAGAAAATGCTTCTGATTGGCATGTTGGCGTGGGTCGCGCGCTACGTTCTGTGGGGCTTCGGTGACTACGATAGCCTTTGGTTCATGCTTATTGGCGGCATATTGCTTCACGGAATTTGCTACGATTTCTTCTTCCTCGCCGGCCAGATTTATGTTGACGAGAAGGCGCCTGAGGAAATGCGCGCTAACGCACAGGGCTTTATTGCTATCCTCACGTATGGCATCGGTATGCTTCTCGGTAATTTTCTTGGTGGTGCGTGGGTAAAATACCAGACTGTTGATGGGGTGATTAATTGGCAGATAGTTTGGCTAACGGCGGCTATTTTTGCGTTCGTAGTCGCAATTGGATTCGCCCTGTTTTTCAAGGACTCCGTGAAAAATAGCAGCGTATCGGCTGAGTCCACCGGCTAATACACCCGTGTACGAGCTATTACTTCCGGGCAGCCTGCAAATTCAGGCTGCCCGGTTGCTATTGTGAACCGTGTGGACGAACTGGACAGCCTACGCCGTCCGGTAGGATACACTCCCCGTCCACCAAGTCCTTAGTGCAGCCTCTGGCCGCAACCAAAACTTTATCTACCACGAAGGCACGGAGAACACGAAGAAGAAATTAGAAAACAGAAAAACAGGAGGTTGAAGAATTGTTCTTTTTCAAACGGAGCACTGGTATTACTCCGCAGTTAATGCCATCTTCCGAGAATTCAAAATTACCCAGTGCAGAAATCTGATTGTGTGGTGTGTTGGTTATTTCCCGGCATCAGTTCTCTTTGTGTTCTTCGTGCCTTCGTGGTGAAAAATCTCGTTGAGAGTGGACCGATTATCGGTGGAACTCGGGAAAAAATCGATCATTTTTCCTTTGTAAGCGGCTTTATATAAATAGGCTACACCTTTTGTAAGAAACGTTCTTGTTAAGAAAACAAGAAAATGACGGATAGTAGTATTGATGAGCACGAATGATGACACAAATATTTCAGACGCAAGCAATATCAACGAATACGACTGACCTCAAAGAACGCAGAGAGCGCAAAAAGAGAACAAAAAATCGATTCTTTGAGCTCTTTGCGTTCTTTGAGGTTAAAGCTCTTGTTCAAAAAAACATCGGATAGTAGTACCAAGACATCGTGCCGGGCCTAATAGCACCGGCCCTACGGTAGGCCATCGCGCCAAAGAAAGTCCCCATGTCCACCCCATCAACCCTCGATCCCGCCACCGTCCAGGCGATCATCTTCGACTACGGAAACACCATCATTCCTTATGGCCGGGATGAGTTGACCCACTACGGGAACCAGGTTTTCGCGGCCCTGGAATCGCATTATGGCCCCCTCGACCGAAAGCGCTTTGATGAAATCCGCCAAGCCTCGCGGATGTATCCTTACGCGGGTGATCCGCCCACGTACCGCGAAAATGACATGGCGGTCATCACCGCCGAACTGGTCCGCGCGCTCCACGGTGCGCCGCCGACCCCCGAAGTGTTGGCGGCGTTGTTGCAGGCGCGCCACGAGGCCTTCGTAAACGCCGTGTCGGTTGACACCGAGACCGTGGAGGCCCTCCACATCCTGTCTGAGCGCTTTCCCCTCGGGCTGCTCTCCAACTACCCTGACGGTGCCGCCATTCGTGCCAGCCTGGATAAACTCGGTTTGACAGGGTTGTTCAAGAGCATCGTGGTATCGGGGGAACTGGGTGTCGTGAAGCCCCATCCCATTATGTTCGCTACGAGCCTGGAAGAACTGCGCTTGCCCGCGCCCGCGTGTCTCTTCGTCGGCGACAACTGGCTGGCCGACGTGCAGGGAGCCAAGGCGGTGGGCATGCAGGTTGCCCATATGCAGCGTTGGAATCCGCCCGAGGAGTTTGAGCGAAGCGGGGAAGATCATCAACCCGATGTCTGCATCCGCAACATGGGAGAGCTTTTGGGTGTTTTTTGATAAAACCAACCTACTATTGAAAGAATTAATAGTAATGATTAAAAAAAACCAACATTAGTTATTGACACCCGGCGAAAAAAGGTATATTATGGATTTTCAAGCGATGGAGTCGGCGGTGAGCGGTCTTGGTAATAGTGGCGTAAAGATGGTGCTGCGGTTAGTGCCTTCCATTTTTCCTTTACTTTCAGCAAGATCTTGTTATAATGCAGACCTAGTTACTGTTGCGTGCCTCAAGAAATTTTTTTGACTTGGGTGAAGTAGGCGGAGGCCTTCAATGGCAGGGTGTTCTTGGTTGGCGCAACGACTACAGCGTACTAAAGCTGGTCACAGCGAGTAATTATCTATACAAGCGGTGACAGCTTTAATCATAGTTAACCGGTAGTTTAACCCGTAACGAACGCAAAGAGAGGAGGGGAAGTCGTTACAGAAACCGAAGTGGTTTCGGCATTCATTTTTTTACTTCTGTTTTTCTAAAAACCTAAAGGAAGAGTGACTAATGACTAGTCTTAGACGTCCAAATGCAAAAAAGGGTTTTACCCTGATTGAACTCCTGGTGGTTATCGCCATCATCGGTATTCTCGCCGCTATCCTGCTGCCTGCCTTGGCCCGTGCCCGCGAAGCTGCGCGTCGGTCCAGTTGCCAGAACAACCTCAAGCAGTGGGGCCTTGTGTTCAAGATGTACGCCAATGAATCCAAAGGCGAACGTTTCCCCAACCACCAGCCTTTCCAGGACGAACCCTTCGGACCCGGCAATGGTGTTTGGGCCATGGCCCTCGGACCGGCGGGTTACCAGGTGTATCCCGAGTACCTGTCTGATTACAACATCGGCAAATGCCCCTCCAGTGCCGCGAGGGCCGTGGATGGCTTGGGTGTAGGCCCAGACAACGGTCAAGGCATGTTCATGCAGGACCTTGTTCAGAACCCGAGTAACTTCCCAACAGTACCGCTGGCTCAGCCTCTCTTGGACGATTGGTGCACGGGTGCTGGTTCCTGCAACGGCGAAACGCCTTACTTCGGTACTTGGCGAACCGGCCTCGCCGGTGGCGGTTCCGCGATCTTCCAGTCGTTCGATTACAGCTACATCCACCACATCATCCAGGCCGAGTGGATCGCCGGTCCTCTCGACAACACCTACTGGGCTCTACAGATGCGTGATGGTGGCACTCTTCAAACCCAAGGTGATGATTCGGCTTCCAGCCTGACCGTTCCCGCACTCGCTGGTGGCGAATGGATCACAGCCTTTCCCACTGAGACCAACCTCACGGTGTTGGCGATGCGTGAAGGCGTCGAGCGCTTCATGATCACCGACATCAACAACACCGCTGGATCGGCAAAGGCTCAGTCCAACATCCCAGTCATCTGGGATAATGCGAGCATCACCTCCTCCTTCAGCGGAACAGCTGGCGGTGGCACGGCCCGTTTCAACCACGTTCCCGGTGGCGCGAACATCCTGTATATGGATGGTCACGTTAGTTTCGTGAAGTACCCAGCGGAACACACCCAAGCTACTTGGCCGCTGAGCCAGGTCTCCCTGACACAGGGCAACGTGTGGTAGTAGACTTACTGCTACGGCAGATAAGTTAGTATCCGTTAGACACTAAATTACACCGTTAAGCGTGGAAGGTTCTCGGAACCTTCCACGCTTTTTTGGTGTGCCAGGCATCTGCCTGCTTATGAGGTGTGAGTCCTCGGCTGACCTTGATAGTGGAAACTGCCAGACGAAGGGCAACTGCGATGTCACGCGGCATGGTGGAGAGGAAGCCTTAGCCTAAATCATGGTTAATCCACCGGCTCTGCCGACGAGAATTCATAAGGCTCTGCCGTTCCGGCGTATATCAGCCAGCGTGCTTTCGGCATGCATCAACCTGCGGGGGCTACTCAGCTAGCCGTGGATAACCGTTGTTCCTACGATAAGGGTGGAGCGGAACCCTGGGAATAAAGGGCGAATGATGAAAAAGCCCGCGAAGCGGTCGCCGGAAGCCTTGTTCACGTGATGGGAAATGCCCCAACGTACCGAGGGTACGCCGCAACGCGGCCCGTTCTCGCCGCTGCTGTCCCAATGGGTTTCGTGGTGCCTATGCGCCTAAAGCGCTATCCCTGTCCATGCAAAAGGAAAGGCATGCCACACAAGAATGCGGCATGCGTTCCAACAGGGCCTACTGCGCCCAATAATCAAAGACGCACACATCCGCCAGCTTGCCGCCCAAGAGGCCGACAAAGGCCTTGTGGTCTGGGTGGACGATGTAGGCATCCAGATCCTCCTGGCTCTTGAAAGTCAGGGTGAATCCGTGGGTTAGTCCCTTGTCCAATCCTTCCTTGCTCACGTTGGTGCCCCATTCGAAGGCATTGATGATGTCAATCTTGCCTTCCAGCGCCACAAAAGCATCAACGATATTCTGCACCTCGGTCTTGGAAGTACTTTCTTCAAATTTAAACATCACAATATGACGTAGCACCTTGACAGATTCCTTTTTTTCGACTGCGGTTACGGCAAGGCTTGATGCGGTGAGACCGATAATGGCGACCAGGGCCGCGACGAATGCAATGGGTTTCATGGATCAGTTCTCCTTGAGGATTGGGGCTGAGGCCAAGTTGGCGTAGAAATCTTCAATGGGGATTCGGGTAACTTTAGTCGTGTCCAGGCCATTGCCTTCGCGGCGGTCGCCGGAACAGTAGCCGAGAAGTACGTGGTCGTCCACGAAATCCATGGCGATGTAGCAATACCAGCCATGGGCCAGGTCTTCCAAGGTCTTTGTGACGTGCCAGGTCTGGCCGTCATCCTTGGAAATCGCGGCCCGTAGGGGGCTGCGCTTTCCTTTGCGGAGTTCGCCCACATCGCTGTGGTCGTTCCACACCAGCAGGAGGTCGTTTCGGCCCGGAATGCGCTCCAGCGTGGCCGGGGAAACGGGAGAGATGAGGGCCGTTTTCTCCACAGGACTCCAGGTTTCGCCCTGATCATCGGAAAAGGAGCGATACTGGGCACCGCCGCTGGTCCGGTTGAGCATGAGTATGCGGCCATCCAATAGTTCCAGCACGGCAGGTTCCTGAAGGCCCGACGAAATGTCTTTGGGAGCTTCAAGCGTTGTTTTACTCAGGTGCCAGGTCTTGCCCCCATCGTCGGAGAGGGTACACAGGGCAATGCCCCGCTGGAATTTCGTTTCGCCTTTCAGGAGGTGGCGTGCTGCGGGAATAATCAGGCGACCACTCTTGAGCTGAATCATCCGGTCGTTGTTGACTACATAATAGCCGATGGGGTCGGTGATACATGCTGTGGGCTTAGACCAGGACTGGGCCTCATCGGTGGAAATCAACAGCATGGGGATGCACTCGTCTTTATCGACCTTGTGCAGATAAAGCAGGGCGATAGAGCCATCCTGGAGCCGCAAGAGGGACACGGACATGATATTGAGGCCACCGGGGTGGGGAACAATAACCGTATCCTTCTGGTCCCAGGTAACGCCACGATCTTCCGAAAAACGTCCGGCAAGGTGGGCCTTCGCGTAATCACTGGCTCCGCTGGAAAAGTGGGTGTAGACGAAGAGAATCCGCCCATCCTTCAGTTCAATGAAATCGCCCTCCGAATTGCGGGGATTGGCTTCACTCGGGGCAAGCAGGAGGTTGGTGGGGGAGGTGATGACATCGGCCGTGGCGGCAATGGCCAGCGGGGCCACGACGAGGCACAGGATGGCGGCTATGGAACGAAAGTGTTTGTTGTTGGACATCATGACGTACTCCAATGGATAGGCGTTTGAAAATACATTGAACAGGCAATAGATGGTTTAACACAGGGCCACGACACGCTTCGCCTTTGCCGGGTGTTTTCGCTATACTGGTCTTTCCTACATAGTACGCGAACGTAGAGAAGATGGTACTCCATGGACGCGGCGGGTACAAGTACACGACAGGATGATCATGGCGAAGTTGAAGCTGGATATGCATGACATTTACAACAAAGGTGGGCGCATCGAAGATGAGCTGAACCGGATCATCCGTGAGGCGGTCGAAAAGCGGATCAAGCTGGTCGAAATTATTCCCGGCAAGGGGAGTGGTCAGCTCAAAAAGAAGGTGCTCCGCTTTCTGGAGCGAAAAGAAATCAAACAACTCTATCATCGGGTCGAGAAAGACAGCAAAAATTTCGGTCGACTCTTTGTTCACTTTCGGTTTTGATGGGGGCCTATGCGTCATTCTGAAGCAGCAATCACGGATTGGACGGAGTCCCTTGGCGCAGACAAGGTAGACGCTTCGGAGGACACCTGCGGACGTTATGGGCGCACCCTCCTTCCCAGCGGCACCACACCCTGCTGTGTGCTGCAGCCCGATTCGGAGGAGGAAGTGCAATCCCTCGTCCAAATCGCTCAGAAGCACGGCCAAGCCATTTACCCCATTTCCGGGGGGAAAAACTGGGGCTATGGAGATGCCTGTGCTCCGGTAGCCCAAGCCGCTATCGTTGACCTCAGCGCCATGAACCGGATCCTGAAAATCGATGCCGTCATGGGCTATGCCGTTATCGAGCCGGGGGTGACCCAACAGCAGCTTTATGAAGCCGTGCAGGCCGAAGCGCCCGAGTTCTGGGTGGATGTAACCGGTGCGGGACCCAATGCCACCGTGGTGGGCAACGCGGTCGAGCGGGGTTTTGGGCACACCCCCTATGGCGATCATGTGCGCAGCACCTGCGGCATGAACGTCGTTCTTCCCGATGGGCGCCTACTGAAGACGGGCTTCGGTCACTTCCCCGGCAACAAGACGGAACATCATTACCCCTATGGGGTAGGTCCCATTCTGGACGGCCTCTTTTCCCAGTCCAACCTCGGCATCGTGACGCGGATTGGCATCTGGCTCTGTCCAAAGCCCGAGGCGTTTAGTTTTTTCCTCATCAAGGTGCCCGACGAGGAGGGGTTATCCGAGACCGTCGAGGCTTTGCGTCCTCTGCGTATGCAGGGCGTGCTCAACAGCGCCGTGCATATCGGAAACGACCTTCGTATTTTCACCAGTCTTGATACATACCCTTGGGATGTCGCCGACGGAGAAACGCCCTTGCCCGATTCGCTCCGAAAAAAAATGCGGGCCGAAACAAAGCTGGGTGCCTGGAACGTTACGGGATCGCTCACGGGCACGTCGGCACAAGTGCGGGAGGCACGTCGTCGCCTGAAACGGGCAAGCAGTCATCTTGGTTCCATCGTTTTCGTGAATGATAAGAAACTGGCTCTCGGTCAGTGGGTGGCGAGCCGTCTGCATCGCGTCGGTTTGGGAAAGGCATTGGTCAAAAACATCGAGGCGCTTGTGCCCAACTATGGGTTGCTGAAGGGAGTTCCGACCGATATGCCCCTCCAGAGCCTCGCCTGGCGCCTGCGGACCCCGCTCTCCGAAGCGATCAAGGACCCCCTGGATACCAACGTGGGACTCATGTGGCTCGCGCCCGTGCTGCCACTACGCGGGGATGATGCGGCGAAGCTGATGAGGCTGGTAGGCCCGTTGTTTTGTGAATTCGGGTTTGATTTGCCCGTCACCTTGACCATGCTCAACGAACGTTCCATGGTCGCCGTGATGAATATCTCCTTCGATAAATCGGAGGCAGATGAGGCGGGCCGCGCCCAAGCCTGTTATGATCAGGCAACCCAACGCCTGCTGGCGCACGGCTATATTCCGTACCGTAGCAGCTTGGCTGGAATGGGTCATCTTGTTGAGCCTGGCGATGTGTTTTGGGAGGTGACGCAGGATATCAAATCTGCGCTGGATCCTGCGGGCATTCTCGCGCCGGGCCGCTATATTCCCCTGTGATTGCATTGGGTCCATTGGATCGCTATTTCAGCATCAGGGAAGTGCCCCCGCTGGGGCTTGGCAATTTGTCTTCATAGATTTCCACGCCGTGCTCATCACGCAGTTGTTCCATCATCGCGGCGAAAGCGACAACGGGAAGGATTGACGGGAGAGCCTGCTCGAAGGGCATTACGGCTTCCGGCACGTGCTCCAGGACTTTGAAAACCAGATAGCATTCTGGCACGATTGCCTCTATCACCTCTCCTTGTTCATCGCGTTTCATACGCCCGTAAGCAGGCATATATAGCGGACCCCGGATGTCGCCAACCTTGGCACCGGAAGCCTCTTGCCAGAAACCCCGGAACCGCTCCAGATCGGGGTTGTTTTCGATGACCGATTCAATGCCGTAGCTCATGCTTTTTGCCAGATACTGGTTGAGTATCGTGTCAAAATTTTCGCCTGCGGCCAATCGTTCCCGCACCCGCGCGGCTTCGGTCGAGGCATTGGCCTGCGTTGTTGGGAATTGGAGGCCAAGGATGGTCAGGCTCTCCAGCGTTTTGAGCGTTTCTTTTCTTATTTCGTATTCAAGGCGCAACGCCTCTTCGTTCAGATTAAGCGTTTTGGCGTTATAGGCCTCTGCGGCCAGGTAGGATACCGCTTGTTCGCCGAGCAGTTTTTCCATGAGACGATCCGTGCCTTGGTCGACAACGTTCTTCTGGAACTGGAGGGCCTCCGCCGTTAGATCGAAGGCCTGCATCAGCTCGGTCTCTTCGCCGGACTCGGGAACGGGGATGCTCCACAAATGACGTTGCGTCTTTTGCTCTTTTTCGTCCAGAATCGAGTTGAAGTAGGCCTCGCGTGCGACCTCCCTGGGTATCGAGATCTTGCCTTCTTCTTCCAATTGCTGCCCCAGCGGTATTTTTATTTCACGGTCGATATAATTGTTGAGCACGCGGAGATAATCCTGACGACTACGAATGTTTGGACGCCTGTTATCAGGCATCTCGTAGATGATGTCGTACAGTTTTCCGCGTGTGATGTTCTTGCCGTCCATTTTCGCGATGACAATACGGTCCGTGTCTGCGAGCATTCCGCAACCGGAAGCCCCGCAAAGCAGGGTGGCAGCGAATAAGGTGTGGAGGAAGGGAGTCAGGCGAGGTGCAGATGAAAACATGTGAAGGATCCTTGAAAACTCGTGGCCGATCACAGGGAGCAGGCCTCGTCGGTCCTGCTCCAACAGTGATAGAACCTATTCAAACGACACAGCAATAGTATCACCTGTCTCGGATGCTTGCCAAACCGCTTTCATCTGGATCTGGACGAACCACAACAAACCGCAAAAATATTTTCAGATGAAGGATAATAAAGGCTGCTGGATATAGGGCCTCGCCCAGCCACTTTCGCCGTTTTATATCAATTGCAATTTGGTATATACTGATTGTAGCAAGAGGTGTCGCAGCGAGTTTTTTTCAATGCTGCGAAAAGGTTTTGGGGGCCGGATTGGCTGGCCTTCGGTCGTGCGGGCAGGTTGATGATGGTGATAGCGAGTAGCTTTGGCAGGTTTCACGAGACTCTCCAGGAATACGGCGGACTCCGCCTGCGCTTGGTCTGGGTAACGGCAGTGCGCACTGGCATGGTGGCGAGATGATGAGGGGGCTGCGTCTACGGATTCGTAATTCGCTGGCATTGAAGATATTTCTTCCCATCGCAGTGATAGGAGTGATTTCCCTCGCGCTTGTAAGCCTTGTTACGGTGCGCGTACACAGGATATTCTTGGAAAATCGGATTGTGGCGGACGGGGAGTCTTGGGCGTACACTCTTATCGTGCCAGGCATGCTGCTTGCGGTTGTGGCCGTACTCGGGGCTTTCATGTTTTTCTTCCTCCGGCGCTATGTGCTTACCCCGGTTCATGCGATTGAGCTTGCGCTGGAAGCGCGATCCCGGGGGGAGGTGGACGTGTATGCCCAGATCCTTGCCCAGGATGAGATTGGGCACCTGGCGCTGGCGCTGAATACCATGATCGAAGTCCAGATTGAGAGCAGGGTCAAGCACACGCAAGTGCTGAACACGATTCAAGATGGCGTCGTGGCGCTGGACGCGGGCGGCATAATCCAAGTGGCGAATCCAGCCATGGAGAGCATGCTGGGGTATCACGAGGGCGCTTTAACGGGCAAGAATTTCCTTACCCTGCTGTTTGGGGGCGGCGCGGCGCATGGGGGGGATGGTGGCTGGGACACACTGGGACCGACCGGTAGTCTGAAGATTGGCCCGGCGAGTGGGGAGATTACAGTCTGTCATCAGGATGGGAGCCGCTTTCCCGCCTATATGGTCGTCTCCGAAATGGCGATGTCCAAGGGAACAGGGTACACGGGGGTTGTCCGTGACATTCGCATCCAAAAGGCGGCGCAAGAAACCCTGGAATTTAATAACGAGGCGTTGCGTATTCAAGCCGCGCTCTATGCCTGTATTCAGTCGGCCCAGCGTTTGGATGCCTTGGCGGAAGGGGTTCTTCCCGTGCTCGCCCACATGCGGGATATGGCGGCGACCGGTCGCGCGTGTTTATATATAGCTGACCGTGATGGTGAACTCAAACTGCGTGGTGCCTACGGTTTTTCAAAGGAGGACCAGTGTTTCGAGAGTTTTAAGGAGATTTTGCACCGGGCCTGGGGGCAGGGGCTTGTCCAGGAAGGCCACATCGTGGTCGGCGGGTTCCGTGAAACGCTGGCGGATGAATCGCATGAGGAGGCTCCAGGCGGATACTATCTTATTCCCCTGAATGCTGCGGGGCGCGTAATCGGGGCGGTGGGCGCGTGTGCCCGGCCCTCTCCCCAGGACGGTGGTCTCTGGATGACCTTGTTGGAGGGCATCGGTCGCCAGTTGGGCCTGGCCGTCCTTAACCTCGAAAGAAAAGAGGAGGTCGAGCACGCGCGGGATGCCGCTGAGCGTCTCAACGAAGAACTGGAAGCTGCGGTACTGCGTGCCAATGAAATGGCAACGCACGCGGAGCGGGCCAATATGGCGAAAGGACAGTTTCTCGCCAACATGAGCCATGAAATCAGGACACCCATGAACGGTGTTATTGGGATGATCCAGTTGCTGCAGGATACGGATCTCTCGCAGGAGCAGCAGGAGTGCATAGATACCATCGGAGCCAGCGCCAGCGCCCTCCTGAACCTGCTCAATGACATCCTCGATTTCTCGAAGATAGAGGCAGGCAAGGTGGAATTGGAGTTCCTGGATTTCGACCTTCGCACTATTTTGGACGAGACATTGGAATTGCTTGGTCCTGAGGCCGAAGCAAAAAAACTGGAGCTTGCCAGCCTGGTACAGACCGGCGTGCCATTGCGCGTCAATGGTGATCCAGGACGTCTTCGACAGATCCTGCTGAATCTCTTGGCCAACGCGGTCAAATTCACGGAGTGCGGCGAGGTGACCGTTACGGTACAGCGGGTGGACTCCGATGAAGATTTTGTGGAAATTGAGTTTGAGATACGGGACACGGGCATTGGAATTCCTGCGGACCGCATGGACGAACTGTTCCATTCGTTCAGCCAGGTTGACGCGTCGGCGGCGCGGCGATTCGGAGGTTCAGGGCTCGGCTTGGCGATCTCCAGGCAGTTGATCGCGCTCATGGGGGGGGATATTTCTTGCTCAAGCACGCCCGGCGAGGGCACGATATTCAGATTTTTTGTGCGGTTTCATCATGCCCAATTCAATGGGGATTCCACCCCGGCGCTGATGCCGCTCAATGGCGTGACTATACTACTCGTTGATGACAACGCGAGCAGCCTGGGTTTTCTTGAGACAACATTGAATGCATGGGGTGCGGTCGTAACTGCGGTGCCTGGCGGTGCTACCGCACTGGACACCTGTTCGAAAACCGATTCGTTTCAAGTTGCTCTCATCGATCACCTCATGACTGGTATCGACGGTGTGCAACTGGGCCAAGAAATCCGTTGTATCGATATCCATGCCAATATGCCCCTGATACTGATGACTACGTTGGCCGTTCGCGGCGATCCAAAGCGTGTGGAGGCCATCGGATTCGACGGCTACGTGTCCAAACCCATCAAGGCGGCGCGTCTTTTG
>JAJRPE010000549.1 GCA_024280935.1 Candidatus Hydrogenedentota bacterium | reverse complement strand
TTACGGAAACCCTTGATTCTAAAGGCCAGAATGGGCCTGTGGATAACTTGTAAGTAACCTGTGGATAACCGGTGGGTTATCGGTAGCATTCAAAAGAATGGTTCTTCTTTGGGGCATCGTGGTCAGTTTTTAGATTGGTTGGCGGAGGTGATGCAAACGTGTTGTTTGGGCAACACGGGGGATAATTGTGTGGTCAGGATTGGTGGTGGTGCCTTCATTCGGTTGCACTGGTGTTGAGTTTGGGTGGGCGGGAAGTTTCTGTGGTTGGACAGGAGAGATAATGGCTTCAGCAAGCAAAGCGAATCCTTGGGAACAGGCGCAGACCCATTTGCAGACTGCGTTGGATGATTATAGTTACAAGAACTGGTTCTCTCAGACACGGTACGAGTCTTGTTCAAATGGGAAGCTGACGGTTGGGGTTCCCAGCCAGTTTTTTGCGGATTGGCTGCGCGATCACTATATGGATGCCGTCTGCGACTCGCTGCGCAAGGTTATGCCGGATTTTGATTCAGTTTCCTTCATCCCCCGTCCCGGGCATACTGCGGAACCCATGGGAAGCCGTGTGCCTTCTGCAGCATCCCTCCCCCAGGGACCTGCTCCCAGCGTGGACCGTGCGCCTGTTGGGGTCAAACAGAATGGGACTCGGCGCATTTTCAATGGCTTCAATCCTCGGTACACCTTTGACCGCTTTGTGATCGGCTCGGGAAACCGCTTCGCCCATGCGGCGGCCCGCGCCGTTGCCGAATCACCAGGGCGGGCCTACAACCCCCTCTTCCTTTATGGCGGAACGGGACTGGGCAAGACACACCTGATGCAGGGCATCGGTCAATACTTGATGTCCCAGCGCCCTGAACTACGTTGTGTATTTATTTCCTCCGAAAATTTTACCAATCAGCTTATTCAGAGCATCGCAGAAAAATCCACCCAGAAATTCAGGAATAAGTTCCGCAAGGTTGATGTCCTCCTCATCGACGACATTCAATTTATCTCAGGTAAGGAAGCGACGCAGGAAGAATTCTTCCATACATTCAACGTGCTCTTTGATATGCACAAACAGATTGTACTGTGTAGTGATCGAAGCCCGAAAGAGATTCGCGGGATAGAAGAACGGCTTATTTCCCGTTTCGAATGGGGACTGGTGACGGACATTCAGCCCCCCGATCTGGAGACCCGCGTTGCTATCCTGCAGCGAAAAGCGCAAGATGAAAACCTCACCGTACCCAACGACGTGATGCGCTATATCGCGACCTACATCACCACCAACATCAGGGAGTTGGAAGGGGCGCTGATTACGGTGCTCGCCTATAGTCGTCTTACCGAGGAAAAAATAACCATTACCATGGTGGAAGAAGTGCTGCGTGATCTTATCGGCGCGGAGAAAATACGACCGGTAACGATTGAGCAGGTGCAGCGTGCGGTGGCGGATCACTTTGATGTTCGCATTTCCGATCTGCACGGTCGGAGTCGTCAGCGTCAAATCGTGAAGCCCCGTCAACTTGCCATGTATCTCTGCAAAGAACTCATTCCTTCCCTCTCCTTGAATGACGTGGGTGTAGCCTTCGGCGGCAAAGACCATACCACCGTACTCTACGCGTGCGATAAAGTGTCTGGTGAGGTCAAGGATTCTGCGAATTCGAGGCAGATGGTCGAGCAACTCACCAAGACCATACGTTCCTGATTCCCGCTGAACGTTCGCCGTTGTCTTGGCCCGCCCCGAATCCGTGTGCTAAGATCGTGGCAGGAGTGTAATCCCATGTCTGTTCTGAATGTAGTTCTGTATCCCGACGATCCGCTTACCCGCAAAGCGGCACCCTACGAGAAAATCGGACCCGGAGTCGCCAAGCTGGCTGAAGACATGTTGGAGACCATGCATGCCCATGACGGCGTGGGGCTGGCAGGCCCCCAAGTGGGCATTTCAAAACGAATTTTTGTTATGCAGCCTCCAGATGGCGAAGCCCTGTGCTTGGTAAATCCAGAAATCTTGAAAATGGAAGGGGAGGTCGAGGGGGAGGAGGGATGTCTCAGCATTCCGCGGGTTTACTCTGACCGGGTGCCCCGCGCGTCCTGGATCGAGGTAAAGGGCTTTGACGAGACGGGTTCCCCTGTGCATTTTGAGGCAAAGGATTTCCTGGCCCGGATTATTCAACACGAATACGACCACCTGGAGGGCAAGTTTTTCTTTGACCGGCTCGATATTATATCCAGGGATGCCGTGTTGGCGGAGTGGAAGACGGTGCGTGCCGAGTTGGATAGTCTTGATGAGCGGGTGGGCTGACCATTGCTGCTCGATTCACCTGCCGTAGAGCAATTGGTGGATGCCTTCCGGCGTTTGCCGGGTGTTGGGAAACGATCCGCCGAACGTTTGGTCCTCCACCTGCTCAGCGCACCCGAAGGCGAGGCCCATCAACTTAGCGAGGCCATCGCGACCGCACGGGCACGCATCACCACGTGTTCGCAGTGTCGGAATCTGACCGAGACAAATCCTTGTGGCATTTGTACCGATTCCCGTCGCGATGCGTCGATCATCTGTGTTGTGGAACAACCGGCGGGTGCCATGGCGATAGAAAAAGGCGGCATGTATCGGGGCCTTTACCATGTGCTCCACGGTGTTCTGAATCCCCTGGAGGGTGTGGGGCCGACCGAATTGCGCCTTGAGCGGCTTTACACACGTCTGGACGGCGGGACGGTGGAAGAAGTCGTTGTCGCGACCAATGCGACCGCCGAGGGCGAGGCCACGGCGCTCTATTTGTCGCGCCAGCTCGGACAGCGCAATGTCCGTGTCACCCGTATCGCCCATGGCGTGCCCATGGGCAGCGGCTTGGAGTTCTCCGACGAGGCCACCCTGTCCCACGCCATGGAAGGGCGCACACCCTTGGGCTAGCCCCCCAACGCTTCACCATGTTTTTCCCGCCCGGCCCGCACCCCGGAAAAATTGGCCCATGCGTTTATTGTGTAGGTCAAGCTGTGCGACACCGTTTACGACCTGCTTTCTGCGTCAAGAACAGTGCGAAGCTGGCATAGTAGCTCGGGAAGCGCTTCTCGAATGGTTCGCCATACTATCTCCATATCAATGTCGAAGTAGGCGCGGATAAGACGGTTGCGCATATCCATCATATCGCGCCAGGGGATTTCTGGATGCGCCGCACGCAGTTCCGGTGAGATTCGTGATGCCGCCTCGCCGATAATTTCAAGATTCCTAAGAAACAGGTGTTGCAGCGGCGGCGCGTTTTCTACTTCTTCTATCGTGCGGCGACAGGCGTATTCAACAGCTTGTTCCGCCGCTTGGACCATGTGGCGCAGACGGTTTCTATCAGAATCAAGCAGCATACTGGACAAGGGCTTTTCGGACTACTTCATCGCGGAAGTAGCGGCTCAGGTCCTTTGGTGTGCGCATATCTGCTTTGCGGCCAAGGATTCCAGATAGTTCCCGTTCCATCGCTGCTACGTCGAAGAGGGTTGGGACATGCTTCGAATCGTATTCGAACAATACGTCCACATCGCTATCTGGGCCGAAGCGATCCGTCAACACGGATCCGAAAAACGCCAGTTTCGTGAGGTGGCGAGTTTTGCAGAATGCAGTAATCTGTTCCACATCGATTTCTATGGGTAAGTCCACGACCAGACACTCCTCCATTGTCATTATGTTCAAAGTATAGCACGCTTTCTCCGGGTGGGAGATCCCTCAAACTCATTACTTCGGGGCAGCCGTTGATGTTGGGATGGCCGAACGGAAATAGTCCCGAAACTTTTCTTCTACGCCAGTCACGCTGAGATCGACCGTGTAGGTTTCGTCGTCGGGGTTCCAGGTGTTTTCACTTTCGAGTGTCAGGCCGTATTGCGCCTTGATCTGTTGCGCCAGCATCGGCATTGCAAAGGGAATAAAGAATTCCAATTGCCCGCCCACTTCTTTCTCCGCATGAATACGAATTTGCAGCAGCAGCGTATCGGTGTTTTTCAGGTCCACTGCGATTCGAATATCGTGTATATGATCGAGCATCCCCAGCATGACCGCGCTATTGGACTCCTTATTAATTTGATCCAGCGTCGTGCCCCAGATCGGGGCCAGCCCGCCAATGAGTGTGAGAATATCGCCGTTTCGATTGTCAATGACTCCCTCCGCCATATGCTTGCCATAGAGCTGGAGGGCCTCTGTCGGCGGGTCCAACGACCAGGTTTCAAGAATTCTGTCCTCCAATCCCAAGGGGAGGGGAAGCTGTCCCTCTACGGTGAGAATTCCCCGCTCCTTTAGTTGGAAACCTTCGTCATCCCAGGCAACCGCCGGAAACCTGTTGGGAAGCTGCACCTGATCGTTTAATAACTTCGGTAGCATGGGACCCCCCTTTTGCTCATTGATGAAAACCGTCAGGTTATACGCGTTTGCGGCGTAGTCCGATCCACCCAGGATGGCCACCTCCCGAGGAAGAATTTTCGGAAGCAATGCGGGCAGATCCCACGGGAGCCATCCGGGCAACGGTAAATTCTCCGGGAGATAGGGGAGGAGATCTTCTCCCAGCCGCAGAGTGTCTACCGAAATTCGAAGCCGGGTGGTCTGGCTTACTTGAGCGTTATGACGCACCACTTTTGCGGTCATAAGTCCGTAGCTTTCGTTTAATTTGTAGAATGCAATACCGCCTGCCAAGCCGCCTATTGCAACAAGAATCCCTAGAACAATTGCAATCTTCTTTACCATAGAATACCAAGCTCCAGAACAGTGGTTATTCCCGCCAATGGCGGTTGATGTTTTGATGGGCCGACGGTCCGGTGTTGACGGGTGGCGCGACGCGATAGTATACCGCGAATGGCAGCATAGTCTCGAAGTCTGCTTTTGTATATACGCGGGCGTGCAGGAATATCACGTGTTACGCCGAGGAGGGCGGCGCAGGTCAGGTCTCTTTGTTTTTGAGGGCTGCGGCATATACTATGTCATTGAGTGCCACTAATGGCATCGGCCCAAGACCTTGTTTTTTTTGGTTTGTTTTCCGTATGATTAGCGAGACTAACTAATTAAGTTGCTAATGAATTGAACTAGGGCCGCATGTGACCACCGACGATAACATGAAAGATCAGGCGCGCCAACTCTATCAAACCGTGCGCATGCTCAAAGACAGGTTGGGACACAAGTTTTCTTGTCGACATCGTGAGGCCGGCGTGCCTTGCGCTGATCTCACCTTCGCGCAGAGCAACGTACTCATCGTGGTCCAGGAACAGGGGGAGCTTTCTCTGAAGGAACTCGCCGATGCCCTTCATGTGTCTCGGCCCTCGGCATCCACCATGGTGGACCGGCTGGTGGAGATGGGGGCGTTGACGCGAGAACAATCGAAAATTGATCGCCGCGAGGTTCGGATTCGGCTTTCCGAAGCCGGACGGGAGCGCTTTCGGGAGATGGAAGAGGAAATGCTTGAGTATATTACGGAGTTGTTGACCAAGGTTGGCCCCGAGTACGCCGCCCAGTGGTGCGATGTCTACGCGAAGGTGCGCGAGATTATTCAGGCGGAGCGGGTCATGGAAGGCGCAGCATCGGGTTCAAAGGATATATTGATATGAGTCATGGTGATAGTGGGAATACGGACGACTCGACGGAACTCGCACAGGGGACGAACGGGGCGGAGGCGGGTCTGCGTATTCGGATAGTAGCAATTGCCATTGTGTTGATGGCGGGCGTGGTTTTTGCCGCCACCCTCATACTCCTCAAAAAACCACCGGCAGCGGCGAAAGTCACAGAGCATTCCCTGTCGGTTGATGCCGTGCGTGTGGATTTGGAAGACGTGCCCGTTACTGTTACCGGGCTGGGCGAAGTACGGACTCTTAATGTGGTTTCCATTTCATCAGAAATATCTGGTGTAATTGTTGAGATTTTTCCGAATTTAGAACGGGGCGAAATCGTGCCAAAGGGGGAACTTCTTTTTCGAATTGACCCACGGGATTACCAAGCCGCCAAGATCCAGGCAGAGGCGCAGGCGACCCAATCAGAAAAAACCATTGAGCGCCTGAATCGGCAATATGCGATTGATCGGGCACGCCTGAAAACCCTGGAGCGCAGTGAGGTGTTGACACAGCGGGAGTTTGAACGGGCGCGCGACCTTCTTGAGAAGGGGGTAGGCGCACGTGCTTCCGTGGACCGTGCCGAAGTGACGTTGAATCAGACGACGGACGCACGCGATCAGTTGGCCCAGATTATTGCTCTTTATCCGGTACGGATTCAGGAGGCCCAAAGTGCTTTGGAAGGGGCCAAGGCGCAATTGTTGTTGACTCAGGCCAACCTTGCGCGAACGGAGGTTCGGGCACCCTTTGATGCCCGTATTAAACAAGTCAGTCTGGAGAAGGGCCAATATGTCAGCCCCGGTATGCAGCTACTTGCCCTTGCGGACGACAGACTGTTGGAGATAACCGTTTCTCTCGACAGCCGGGACGCGAAGGATTGGCTTCAGTTTGACAACGAGGCCGCGCCAGGCGCCGGGGCATGGTTTGGTAAATTAAAACCGCTAACCTGTGGTATTTTCTGGACCGAGGATCCCGAGCATCATCGTTGGGAAGGGGTTGTACACCGAATCGAGACCTTTGACAGACAGAACCGGACGGTTAGTGTGGCGATTCGCATTACGAGCGAGGCCGCCATGCGCAGCACGGGTGGTTTGCCTTTGGTGGAGGGCATGTTCTGTTCCGTTGCTATTCCGGGGAAGACCATGAAACAGGTCTACCGATTGCCCCGCTGGGCGGTGACCTACGAGGGTGAAATATTTGTCATACGTGATGGTCGCCTTGCCATTCAGGTTGTGGACGTGATTCGAAGTGAAGGAGAGGAGACTTTCGTCCGGGGAGGGCTGTCACCCGGGGAGCGTGTTATCACGACGCGTCTTGTTAATCCGCTGCCCAATAGGCGAATTCGGACGGATGAGAGCGAGGGCAGCAATCCATGAAAGCCCTCTTGACGGCCTTCACGCGGAATACCGTTTTTGCCAATATTATACTGCTGCTGTTTTTTACCGTGGGATCCATTTCAGCGCTTAACATGGTGCATGAAACCTTTCCAGAATTCAGCCTGGACTATATTTCGGTGGTTGTTCCGTGGCCAGGTGCCGATCCTGAAGATGTGGAAGAGGGGATCAGCCGGAAGATAGAAGAGGCGATTGAGGGAATTGAGGGGATCAAGACCTACACGTCGACTTCCGGGGAAAACAGGGGGAGCGTGCTTATCGAGGTTGATGACCGCTTCGATACGGTTGTTGTCAAGGAGCGGGTGCGAAATAATGTGGAGGCCATTTCGACCTTTCCCGTGCAGGCTGAAAAGCCCATCACCGAAGAGGTGCTCCTGCGGAATGAAGTGCTCATGGTGGCCCTCGCGGGCGAAGCGCTTGACGAGCGACAACTTAAAGAGTGGGCCGAACGTGTCAAGGAAGACCTCCAGGCAATCGAGGGGGTGAGCCAGATCCAGATCATGGGTGCCCGCGAGTATGAAATTGGCATTGAGGTTTCCGAGTCCCGCCTCCGAGAGTATAGGTTGACCTTTGCCCAGGTTTCCGATGCCGTTCGGCAAAGTAGCATGAACTTGTCGGGCGGTACGGTACGCACTGTGGGCGAAGATATCCGATTACGCACGGTAGGGCGCAAATATACAGGCAAGGAACTGGCCAATATTGTCGTGATGGCAAGTCCCGAGGGCGATATCATTACACTGGGTCGAATCGCCACCATCGACGATGGATTTTCAGAGGACAATCTGATTTCCCGCCTCAACGCCAAGCCCGCTATCAGTATTGCGGTACTCAAGACCCAGGAGGAAGATGCCCTGGTGATTGCGGCGGGTGTTCGCGACTATGTCTTCAGCAAACAGGCAAGCCTGCCCGAAGGGCTGGAGATGAGGATTTGGAACGACACCTCCGCTATGCTGGAGGGGCGCATTAACCTTCTATTGCGCAATGGCGCTATAGGCCTGCTTCTTGTTTACATTCTTTTGTGGTTGTTTCTCGATTTGCGCCTTAGCTTCTGGGCCACCATGGGAATTCCTATCAGTATTACGGGGGCGCTTGGCATCATGTGGATGGTTGGAGCCACCATCAATATGGTATCGCTCTTCGGCTTGATTATGGTGCTGGGCATCATCGTGGACGATGCCATTGTGGTCGGCGAATCAATCTATGTTGCACGAAAAAATGGCCTCGGCCCCTTGGAGGCTGCCGTTGAAGGAACGGCAGAGGTTGCTTTACCTATATTGGCGGCGGTCACTACGACCATTGTGGCCTTTATTCCCCTGGCTTTCGTCGGAGGTATCATGGGAAAGTTTATCGCCATCGTACCTGTCGTGGTTATTTCCTGTCTGGTCATATCCCTTATCGAGAGTCTCATTCTCCTGCCGACCCATCTTAACCATTTACCGGATCCCAATCTCCGAACGGCCGACAATGGCCGGAGGCGAAGTCTTCTTCAACGGGTGCATCATGTGGCCAACAGGGGCCTGGAATGGTTTATTAACCAATGTTACGCGCCTTTTCTTCGGAAGGCGCTGCGGTGGCGCTATCTGAGCTTGGCCGTCGCTTTTTCCGTCGTGTTTTTTACCTTGGGCCTTATATTTGGCGGAATTGCCAAGTTCGAGGTGTTTCCCAGTATTGATTCCGATATTTTAACGGCCACTGTGGAGTTTCCTGATGGCACGCCGATATCAGTGACCCAGGATGCCATTGAGCAGTTGGAAGCGGCACTGGACCGTATTGCCGCCCGAAGCGAGACACTCACGGGCGATCCACTACTCCGAAATTCCTTTGCGCTCATTGGCTCCACGATAGAGGAAGGTGGCCCTCCTCGTTATGGAAACAATCTGGGTGCGGTTCGTGTAGAACTGCTTCAATCCCAGAAACGGGGTATCTTCTTCAAGGATCTGGTTGCCGAATGGGAAGACGAGGTCGGTGAGTTGCCTGGCGCGATTTCGCTCTTGATTGCGGGCATGGAGACTGGACCACCGGGAGCAGCCGTCGAGATTTGGCTTCAGGGCCACGATGTGGAACAACTGAAAAAGGCGGCCTCCGATGTGGAGGCCAAGCTGGGCAGCTATGATGGCGTGTACCAGATCCAAGATGATTTTCGACCGGGAAAGAACGAGTTGAAGTTCACGTTGAAACCCGAGGCGCGGGTTCTTGGCCTGACGGTATCAGATTTGGCGCGTCAGGTTTACGCAGGGTATTTTGGCGAAGAGGCCTTCCGTCTTCAACGGGGTCGGGACGATATTCGCGTTCGCGTGCGCTATACGCAGAAAGAGCGGAGCCAGATTGCCGAGTTGGAGCAGCGCCGTATTCGGACGCCCCAAGGTGTTGAAATACCGCTCCATTCCGTGGCCAACATTACCTATGGGCCGGGTATCGCGGACATCAAGCGAACCGATGGGATGCGCCGTGTCGCCGTAACGGCGGAGGTTAACACCGCAGTTGCCAATACCGACGAAATTGTCCGGGCCATGGAAGAGGACTTCTTCGAGGGCCTCAAGGCCAGTTATCCCGGCTTGGTCATTAATTTCCAAGGTGAAAAAAGGAAGACCCAGGATTCTCTGGGTAGTCTGAAGACAGGATTTCTAATCGCCATGCTTGGCGTGTACAGCATTATTGCGACGATTTTCCGTTCCTACATGCAGCCGTCAGTCATCATGGTAACGGTTCCTTTTGGTATTATCGGTGCCATCTTTGGTCATCTCCTCCTGGGCTACAATCTCTCTATGATGAGTATGTTTGGTATGGTTGCCCTTTCGGGGGTTGTTGTTAATGATGCCATTGTGCTTATTGAGTGTATCAACGGGAATATTGCTGCGGGCATGCCCATGCGTGAAGCTATCTGGCGGGGTGGGGTTCGCCGCTTTCGGGCTATTTTTCTGACCACAATCAGTACCGTAGGGGGATTAACACCCCTGATCATGGAGAAGGATATCCAAGCCCAATTTCTCATTCCCATGGCGGTGTCGCTCGCAGCGGGTGTGGCTTTTGCCACGTTGTTGACTCTGATTCTCATTCCGTGCCTCCTTCTTATTCTCAATGATTTGCGCCGCACTATTTATTTTGTTCTTTACCATACCTGGCCAACGCGCGAGGCGGTGGAACCCGCACGGAGCCGCTATATCAAATCGCCCCTTGAGGGAGCGGCATCTGCTGCTGATGATGGTGGTGTCGTGGTAACGCCCTGAATATTGAACGCAGACGGGTTGAATTCCTATCAGGAATTTGCTATCTGGTCTGTATGTATGCGTACTATTGGGTCGCTATACCCTGGAAATTGACATCGGTGAAACTATTTTCCATTATCAGGGATACATATCCGAAAGGGTAGGTGCGTCCGAGGCCGTCAGTTGGGAGAGCTTGACGGAACCCCGACCGGATGTGCTACCTTGTCGTGTGTTTTTACCTTTTTCGGGGGCTAGCAACCAGGTGGTGTTTTATGAATATTACTGAACTCTTGTCCAATCCCTCCATGCTCCATGCCGCAGCGGTGCATATGCCCATCGCAGCGGCGGTATTCGGTCTCCTGCTGATCGTGCTCAGCGCTATTTTTCATCGGAACAACTCGATACGGGCGGTCACCCTGCTTATGTTTGCCATCCTGGTTGTTTCGGCCAAGGTGGGCATAGAAACGGGCGAGCGGGCGCGTGATCTGGTGCCCAACACCCTTTCAAGCGCCATCTGGGACCAGCTTACGGCCCACGCGGCCAGCGCGGAGCGTGTCTTCTACGCCGGACTCGTTGCCTTGATCTTCGTAGCGATTTCACTGATTCGCGTGGATTTTCTTCGTGTAGCGGGATTGATCTTCGCTGCCGTCGCGGCCATTGTCGTCAATGTCTTTGTCGCCCAAACAGGACATATGGGCGGTGCGCTCGTCTACAACGAGGGCGTAGGCACACCGCTGCTTCATCAGGCGGCTCAGCCCACGACGGAAGAGCACGTCATGCCTGCGGATGAAGGCACCGCGCCCGAGGCCGCCCCGGCTGAATCCGAGGATCTGGTTCCCATTCGGGATTTCACGATGGAAGAGGCCAAGCAGGTGAGCTACATCCGCGATATATGGCCCATTATCGACGACGAATGTATCGTATGTCATGAGCCACCCGACAATGATGGGGAGTACCTCATGACGACGGTGGAGAACATGATGAAAGGGGGGGAGAAAGGTGGTCCCGGTGTGGTGCCCGGCAAGCCGGACGAGAGTGCCATTATTGGGTACATTCGTGGCAAGTTTAATCCCCGCATGCCCGAAGATGAGCCTCCTCTGAGCGAAGACAGTCTCCACCTGCTCCGTATGTGGATCGCGGCCGGTGCCATCGACGATAGCCCCGTTGCGGAAGCGCCCACACCGGAGCCAGCCCCCGCACCCGAGGCTGCCCCAGCAGCAGAAAAAGTAACGGAAGAAGCCCCGGCACCAGCGCCCCCGGCTGAAGCGCCCGTTCCCGAAGCGGTTCCCGTACCGGAGCCAGCTCCGGCGCCTGCGCCAGTGCCAGCACCCGAAGCGGCTCCCGCACCGGAGCCAGCCCCCGTGCCCGAGGCTGCCCCCGTGCCCGAGGCTGCCCCGGCAGCAGAAGAAATGAAGGAAGAAGCCCCAGCACCTCCGGCTGAAGCGCCCGTTCCCGAAGCGGTTCCCGCTCCTGCGCCAGTGCCAGCACCCGAAGCGGCTCCCGCACCGGAGCCAGCCCCCGCGCCCGAGGCTGCCCCGGCAGCAGAAGAAGTGAAAGAAGAAGCCCCAGCACCAG
>JAJRPE010000548.1 GCA_024280935.1 Candidatus Hydrogenedentota bacterium | reverse complement strand
CAGGACTCGTTGATACTCGCCTTTTGGGGATCGTGCGGCACGACTGCTATTCGTAGCCGTCCTTTTAAGCACCCCGCGTTCAGTCCAACGGGGTTTCCAAGTCGGCAAGCGACTGAAAAACCTTGCTCGTTCACGACACGGACAACTCATAATCTCATAATCAACAAAAAAACGTCGGGTGCCACGGGTAGGCCCGGTAGGGTTTACCCGTGCAGTACCGCTACTTCGGAATTTGGCTCATCTCTCTCACTGATAGAAACTACACGGGTAAGCCCTGAGAGGCCTACCCGTGGCACCCGAAGGTTGATTTATTAAGGACCAAGAGGCCATGGATAGTGAAGGCTTACTTATCCAGAGCGCCTGTCTTGTGTCAATCTCATTTTCACCCCCTACAGCGTCGCAAACACTTCCCGCGCCGCATCCAGGGTCTTGTTAATGTGGGTCTCTTCATGGGCACGGCTCATGAAGCATGCTTCAAACTGGGATGGCGCAAAGTAGACGCCACGGTCGAGCATGCCCCAGAAGAACTTCGCGTAGCGCTCTGTGTCTGACGCCGTAGCTTCAGCATAGTTGCGCACGGGGCCGTCGTGAAAAAACAGGCATGCCATCGTCCCCACTTGGGTCTGGTACACCGGAATTCCCGCCTCGCGGGCAATGACCCCGAGACCCGTGCCAAGTTCCGTGAGCTTCGCTTCGATGTTGGCAAAAACACCCGGCTGGGAAAGGGCATCCAGTGCGGCCAATCCCGCAGCCGTAGCCAGTGGATTCCCCGACAGGGTGCCCGCCTGGTAGACCGGCCCGACGGGGGAGAGGTGGTCCATGATTTCCGCCGAACCCCCATAGGCACCCACGGGCAGGCCACCGCCAATGACCTTGCCAAGGGTGCAGAGGTCGGGCGTGATGCCGTAGCGTTCTTGCGCACCACCCAGAGCAGCACGAAAACCGGACATCACCTCATCAAAAATCAGCAGGGCACCCTGGCCCTTGCAAATCTTTTGCAAGCTGGCCAGATAACCCGGCTCGGGCGGAATCACGCCCATGTTCCCTGCGACCGGTTCCACGATCACACAGGCGATGTTCTCGCCATGGGCTTTAAATACGGCTTCCATCGCCGCTGGGTCATTGAAGGGCACTGTCAGCGTCGTCGCGGCGATCCCCTCGGGAATCCCCGGACTCGTGGGCACGCCCAGGGTCGTCAGGCCGCTTCCTGCTTTCACGAGGAGGCTGTCCACATGTCCGTGGTAACAGCCCTCAATCTTCACCACAAGATCACGTCCCGTGTAGCCCCGTGCCAGGCGAATCGCGCTCATGGTGGCTTCCGTACCGCTGTTTACCAGCCGGACCTTCTCCAGACAGGGCACTATCTCAACCAGTTTCTCCGCCAGCCGAATCTCGGCCTCCGTGGGGATGCCAAAGCTCGCGCCCCGCGACAGGGCCTCCCTGACTGCCGTCTCAATGCCAGCATCGGCATGACCAAGAATCAAAGGCCCCCACGAGAGCACATAGTCGATGAGTTCATTGCCATCGGCATCGGTGATTACGGGGCCTTTGCCAGATCGAACAAAAAAAGGATTGCCACCCACGCCGTTGAAGGCGCGCACGGGGCTATTAACGCCGCCCACGAGAGTTTTGTTGGCTTCTTCAAAGAGACCGTTCGACGTTTCCATATTCATGATGTCGGGGTTGCTTTCTTTTGAGCGGCCCAGAGGGCCCGGTTGTATGTTCACGTTAATTGGACTATTGTAGCAAGCGGCGACCTTGACAGGAAAAACGATGCCCAATTCGGCTACTTTGCCGATTTGTAGGGTGGCACCTGCTCCGTGATTTTCATGATGTCCGGTCCAGGAATAACGATGCTGGCCACATCGAAATCCATATCGCCGCTCTCGGAAACGTTCAAGGTTCGCGTCACATTGATGCCCAGGCAGGCTCCTGATTTGGTGAAGATCGGGTTGCCCGCTCCAGTGGACTCGCCGAGGATGTATAGTTTTCGCGGCTTTTCGACTACTGCGGAGATGCGATAGGGGTAGGCATCCGGGAGGCGTTGGGCGACTTTCCCCATACGGTACAGAATGTATATTTTCTCGAAGGTTTGGACCGCCACATCCGCAGATAAATCCACGTGGGTCCAGTCTGCTTCGGGCTTCTTTACGGGCCTCAGAAACGCCAAATCGAGATCGGTATCGCGCAGCACAATTTCTGCATCGATTTCTTTTCCGTCCTGTAAAACACGGAGTGCGGTTACGTCGGTTTTGGTCTCGAAGCCGTCCTCCTCTTCGTCGGAGAAGTATGCATTCATCATTTTGGAGGGATCCAACTCCAGGAGCGAAGTTACCATCAGCCCATCTTTCGAGATTACCGATGCAATGATTTCCTGCGTATATTCGCTTTCTTCTGTACCATATTCAGCCATGGTCATTGTCTGCTTGATCGTCATTTTTACCGTCACCACCGCATTGCCATGGGCAGCCACAATACGCCGCATGATTTGGGCATCTTCATCTGCCGCGACTGTTAGCGCCAAGGCCATCAATACCCCGAAAGACCCTATTGTCCGTAATTGCATCCTGCTGCTCCTCTGGCCCCGCCCCGCAGGACGTGCCCCAGCGTTGAAATTTACCCACGCCGGGAATCGGCACGGACCCAAATCATGGTAACATGCACGTGCGATCACGGGCGAATCCTACACTCCGTTTGACTTGCTCCAGAATCACGCACTAGACTCCTCCTTGCCGTTGTACGGGCGTAGCGTCCGCAACGCGCCATCACCTGAATCAGCCTTGAAGGATCGTCCATGGCAGCCATCAGCATCGTGATTCCCGCCTACAACGAGGCCGGGTCCATCCGGGAAACGGTCCATGAGGTGAAAAAGGCCTTCGCTGAGTCTCCCCATGAATGCGAGATCATCGTGGTGGACGACTACTCCAGCGACGACACCCTGGCCCTGGCGCGGGAGACGGATGCCCTGGTCATCGCCCACCCGACCAACAAGGGCTATGGCAATGCCTTGCTGACGGGCATCCGCAACGCAAGCCACCCTTGGATCGGCATTACGGACGCCGACGGCACCTATCCCCTGGATGCCCTTCCCGGTATGCTGACTGCGGCGGAAGAACGGGACTACGATATGCACGTGGGTGCCCGCCAGGGGAGCCATTACTACGAAAGTGCCATGAAGTCGGGGCTGCGTTTTTGCTTCAAGTGGATCTGCGAATTCGTCGTGGGCCAGCCTATCCCGGATATCAACAGTGGCCTGCGGGTCATTCGCCGCGACATGGTACGTCGTTTCGCGCCCGTACTCTCGGGCGGTTTCTCCTTCACCACGAGTATCACCATCATCGCCTTTCAAACCGGCCATCACGTGGCCTATTGCCCGATCGACTACTATCCCCGAAAAGGCAAGAGCCACGTCAAGCTATTCCGGGATTCCAAGCGCGCGCTGCAAATCATTGTCATGACCATCGTGCTCTTCAACCCCATTAAGCTTTTTCTTCTCCAGAGTGGGGGCGTGGTCGCGGCCACGCTTATGGCACTGGTTACCCTACTCGTCTTTCCCGCGACCTTCCCTGCCCTGCTGCTGGCGGGCATGGGTTTCTGTGCTGCCAACATTATCCTGGCCATGGGTTTCCTTGCCGTCCGAAACCAGTTGGGCGTAGGCGATATCGCCGCGCCGGAGCGGGGCTATGTACCGCGAGTCGATGATGACTCGCGGTAGTGCCACGATACCTCGGTTGTGCCGCACGATCCCGAGGAACGAGGGTTCGTGCGTTCGGAATACAGGAGGGCGGGTTTTCTTACCCGCCACAAGGTGTGCGTTGGCTCAGAAGCTATACGGGGAACATGGAATAGCACAAGTGGCCTTTGCTGGCACGCCGCTGCATTTGTTGCGGACTGGAAAGTCCGCACGCCTGCCCGCCGTGAACACCTGCGGCCTTTTCTGCTATCCACGACACGAATTGGTATAACCCATGTGTGGCATCTGCGGTATCGCCCACCCGGTTCACAACCAGCGGCCCGACGGCCCTCTCCTTGACCGAATGACCCAGTCCCTCGCCCACCGGGGTCCTGATGACGGTGGAACGGTTATTACGACCCACGTTGGACTCGGGCACCGGCGTCTCTCCGTCGTGGGGGTAGCCAGCGGGCATCAGCCCATGGAACTTGTCGAACGGGGCCTGGTGCTGACCTACAACGGCGAAATATACAACTTTCCCGAGTTGCGCGCCCAACTGGAATCCAAGGGTCTTAGCTTCCGCACCCAATCCGACACGGAAATCCTGCTCCAGGGCTACGCGCAGTGGGGGATGGACGAATTGCTCCGTCGTCTCGTTGGCATGTTTGCCTTCGCCCTCTGGGATGGCCCTCATCAACGCCTCTACTTGGTTCGTGACCGCCTGGGTGTCAAGCCCCTCTACTGGGCAAGCGGCCACGATGGCTCCCTCTACTTCGCCTCCGAACTGCGGGCGCTTCGTTTGGTGCCCGCCTTACAGAACACGCTCAACACCACGGCGGCGCATCACTACCTGACCTTGGGTTATATCGTCGGACAAAAATCGATCATCGAAGGCATCGAGCAACTCGATGGGGGCAGCTACCTCACTTGGGAACCCGGAAAATCGACGAAGACGACCTGCTACTGGGATTTCGCCGAAATCTGGACTGCACGCCAGAATGAGCCGGTGCTCAATGACTCCGCCTATCAGGAGGCCTTCAATGCCTTGCTGGGCCAATGTGTCAGCGAGCGCCTTTTGAGCGAGGTGCCCTTGGGTGCTTTTCTGAGCGGAGGACTGGACTCCAGCCTCATCTGCGCCCAGGTCCTCCAGCACCAGTCCCGCCTCAAAACATTCAGCATGGGATTCGAGGAGCGGAGCTACAGCGAACTCCCGTGGGCATCCCTCGTCGCTGAGGAGCTCGGCACGGATCATGTGGATGCCATCGTGGCCTGTGAAGACCCCGATTTGCTCTTGAAGGTCGCGGGGCACCTCGACGAACCTTTTGCCGATACCTCTATTCTGCCCACCTACGTCCTCTGCCGGGAAGCGCGGAGCCACCTGACCGTGGCCCTTTCCGGTGATGGCGGCGACGAGTTGTTAGCCGGGTACACCACCCATGCCGCCGACAAGATCCACGGATGGATACACCGTGCGCCCGCGCCCCTGCTGGCGCTGGCCGACACCCTTGTCCAACAGCTCCCGGACAGCCGCCGGAAGGTAGGCACCGTCTACAAACTCAAGCAGTTTCTGTCCGGCGCACGGCGAAACCCCTGCGACGCCCACGGCTGGTGGCGCATGTTGCTGTCCCACGAAGCCCTTCGAGAACTCGTGGAACCCGATGCCTGGCAGAACGGCTTTGAGCCGCTGGCGCCTTTTCGCAGCGCCTATGCCGAAGTACCCGACCTCAACCCGCTGGACCGTATGCTCTACGTGGATTACAAGACCTGGCTTTTGAACGACATCCTGGTCAAAGTGGATCGGGCGAGCATGGCCCACGGCCTCGAAGTGCGCAGCCCCTTCCTCGACCACCGGCTCGTCGAATTCTGCGCGGGACTTCCACCCCACCTCAAACTCCGTGGGCTACGGGGCAAACACATCCTGCGCAAGGCGGCCCAAGGGCAGGTGCCCGACCGCGTCATCCGGCGAAAAAAGGCAGGCTTTAATTCCCCCGTGTCTCATTGGGTTGCAGGCCCCTGGCGCGAACTGGTCCACGACATCTTGTTGGGTGTCAGTGGCGTGCCCTTATTGCAACGCGCCCGCGTCGAACACCTCATCACCGAGCACATGTCCAAGCGACGCGATCACGGGCACCTCTTATTCGCCTTACTCATGTTTTCTCTGTGGGGGGCGGACCCGCGCACGTAACCTCAATTACCAAGGTGCGCGTATGGGCAGGGCAAGCTGCCAGGCACTGGTACAGGAAAAAACTCCAATGCGCGGGCCTGTCCCTGTGGGCCGAGACCAGATTTCCTGATCTTCGTGGAATCCCGTATGGCACTTTTTTGCCCTTGCCAACTTTGTGTTGTCGTCACGCATTGCGGTGTGAAAAAACAGGCGCGACACCTGTTTCACGCTTTGCTTGTAAAGGGAACGTGGGGTTCACATCTCCACCGGGACATGCCGCCGCATTGGGGCGGGCGGTGTACTTCGCCGGTTGCTGCACAAGCCACGTCGGGCCTGTCCCTTCCGTACGTCGCGTTGGCGGCGGTACGTCCCTACGCAATCGCTGTAGGCAGGCGGAAATACACATTTTCTTCCACCAGCTCGCGCTCTTCCACCTGGCAAGGCTCACGCTCCTGAAAAAACTGAATCACGCCCTGAACATGCTTGTCATCAACCGATGCGCCCGATGTCAGGAGAATGCGCTCCACATCATCGAGCCAAGCCTCTTCAATATAGGAGGCATCCAGAATCAGATGGGCTGGTCGGCCCTTGCTTCGTGCAATTTCTGCCAGACGGGCCGAATTCGCGCTCTCCTGGTCGCCCACGACCAATACCAGGTCCACCTCCATCGCCAAGGCATTTACCGCCGCCTGGCGATTGGTGGTGGCGTAGCAAATATCGTCTTTTGGCGGCTGCATGATATTCGGAAACTTTGCCTTCAGCGCGTCGATAATCTCCTGGCAATCGTCCACGCTAAGCGTCGTTTGCGTGATATAAGAAAGATTATCGGGGTCGGGGACCTTCAGCGTATCCACCTCCTCTTTTGTCGTTACAAGGATGATGTGCTCGGGCGCCTGGCCCATGGTACCAATGGTTTCATCGTGGCCGTCTTCTCCGATAAGGATGATGCTATAGCCTCTTTTTGCAAAGCGCCGCGCCTCAAAGTGAACCTTCTCCACCAAGGGGCACGTGGCATCCACTACTTCGAGGTTCAAACGTTTCGCCTGCTCCCAGCGTTCGGGACTCACGCCATGGGCGCTGAAGAGGAGATGGGAACCTTCTGGGACGCCATCGATATCTTTCACGAAGACGGCACCTTTATCTTGGAGTTCGTTGACCACATGGGCGTTATGCACGATATTGTTGAGCACATAGACCGGGGCGCCATAGCGTTCCAAGGCTTGCTCGACACACTTTATAGCACGTTCTACGCCCGCACAAAATCCACGGGGCTTGGCAACGATGATATCCATGATGGTGAGTACTCCAAGTAATTAAGGGTAGCGACCGCTTGGGTATTATACCGTGATCCGGCGAAGCAAGAAAGGGACCTGAGAGACTCAAGGGACGTAAGGCGCTCGGGCCATAACGGTGAAGGACAGCCGTAAGCGTTCACTGTATGGGCGCAAAAGCAGCGCCTCAATCCCGGTTGAACGCTGGGGAGCAGTTTTTCTCAGGGGAAACCCAGCCACGTTCTGGATTCCCACGTTCGTGGGAATGACGGTGTGTGGGCCGTCTCTTATGTCCCTTGGGTTTCATTACGACGCAGCATGGCATCGTCAACCCCAAGACAAAGAAGCCGCCCCCCAGAAAGAGCGAACTCATTTCCGAGGGGCGGGCCTGATTTTTAAGCGGGGTGTGGCGCAGCCACTTTAGCCCATGGTCTTGCCGGTGCTGCGGAGGTCGTCGCACGCCTTGGCGATGCGATCGGCCATGTTGTCGCGGGCCTTCTTCAGCCAGGAACGGGGATCGTAGACTTTCTTGTTGCCGACTTCGCCTTCGATCTTGAGCACGCCTTCGTAGTTGTGCATCATGTGCTCGACGACAGGGCGGGTGAAGGCATACTGGGTGTCGGTGTCGATGTTCATTTTGACGACACCGTATTCCAGCGTTTCACGAAGTTCTGCCTCGGTGGAGCCGGAGCCGCCGTGGAATACCAGCCAGAATTCGGCATCTTTGCCGTGCTTGGCGATAACGGCATCCTGGCCATTCTTCAGAATGATGGGTGTCAATTTGACGTTGCCGGGCTTGTAGACACCGTGGACGTTGCCGAAGGTGGCGGCAAACATATACTTGGCACCTTTAACCTGGCTGAGGGCTTCATACACTTCGACCATGTCTTCGGGCGAGGTGTAAAGCTTTTCGGCGGGCGTATTCTCATTGTCCACGCCGTCTTCTTCGCCGCCGACCACGCCAGCTTCCACTTCGAGGATGATGTCATTCTCTTGGCAGAGCTTCAACAACTCGACGGAAAGCTTCATGTTCTCTTTCAGCGGCAATTCGCTGGCATCAAGCATGTGGCTGTTAAACAGGTTGGGCTGGCCCGCAGCGCGGCGGCGTGCCGTCTCTGCGATCAGGGGCTTGAGGAAGGAATCGACCTTGCCGGGTTGGCAGTGGTCGGTGTGCAAAGCAATGTTGATGTCGTACTCGGCCGCAACACGGTGACAATGGTCCGCGAGAGAGATGGAGCCAAGGACCATGTCCTTGAGATTGCCCGACGCATGTGCGCCGCCACCGGTGGATACCTGAATAATGCCGTCGCTTTTGGCCTTGGCGAAGCCCTCGATAGCGGCGTTCACCGTATCGGTCGTGGTGATATTGACGGCGGGGTAGGCGTAATTCTCTTTCTGCGCCTTGTCCAGCATGGCGCAGTACTTCTTAAAATCGACGACGGGCATGGTTCCATCTCCTTCTAAATAAGGTGTGCAGGGTGGGCGGCGTTTTCGGGGCGTGTCATGGGACAGGCACCCCGGTGGTGCAAGATCACTTCGCCGCAATCTCAGCGAACAACCTTAATTGGTGTCGGCTGGCAATATGACCTTGTGATGTCTTCCGCCCCATAAGAAAACCGTCCGTAGCATACTACAGACGGTTTGGGGATATCAATTCGAGCTTTGATAGAATAGCGTGGCAACTCTTTCGTCAGGGTGTATTCAGTTTCTCCCCGTAGCTTTGCTCAAGTGCGGCATACTCTGCGTTGTAAGCGCGTTCCAAGATCGCTTTCAGGCCCGCAACATCCATTCCGTCGCCATGTTCCTCCACCAGACGCCGCACATCTTGCACGTAACCGCTGCCGCTGAAAACCTCGGCATTGTTCATGATCTCGTTCTTGTAGGCTTGGACTCGCAAGCGAAGCTGGTTCAAGCCCCGCTCACGAAGATTGAACTCCATCGGGAATTCGTCGCTAACTTCCTCATAGGTGTTCATCGCTTCGCGAATCAGATCAATAGCTTCCGCGTGGCGACCACGCAGCGCCTCTTCCTCCGCCATATTTCCAAACTGCTCCGCTCGCTCGATTAAGGCTTGATTGCGCGCCATGCGGCCATCGCGCTCTTCGATTAACTTAGCCACTACGAGGCGCTTGCCTTCCGCCGTTTCATGAAGTGGGTTCGTATCAACGGCCTTTTGAAGGGAATTAAGCGCGGCCTCAAGTTGCTCGTTTTCAAGCTCTCGATCACCCTTGGCTACATAGTAGTCCGATATCTTGGCAATAACTTCCCGCCGCTCGGGATCCATCGACAAGGCCTCTTGGTATTTCTGCACGGCCCGCTCAAAATACTCCGCCCTGAAATACAAATCCCCAAGCTCAACCAGTGATGCCGAAGTGGGTGCGGCCAGGCGTGCGTAGCGCTTCTCGGCAGCATCCATGGCCGACGCATTCTTTCGACTGATGTAAAAACGCATGCCGCGAAGCCCGTAGTCCCGAAGCATTTCGGGAGACACATTTCCACTAATCTGAGAATTGGACAATATCGTCAGCCACACATCCGCCACGGCACGGGCGGACCGGCTTGTATCCGCGCTCAACAGGCTACCCGCCACACCGGAAATGCCTATACCTCCCTGGTATTCCTTCAGAATTATATCGTTGTTTGCGTTGGCTTCGGCTATCCGCCGAGTGAAATAGAGCTGCGGGTCAACGGTTTCTCGTTGCTGAATGGACACCGAAGTAGACTCGATTGCCCGTTCCACATCGGCAAAATAAAGATTTCGAAAACTCACATCGACCGTCGCCATGGGTGCCGTGGTCCGGGCCACCAGTTTTCCTAACGCGCCCATGCGATACGCGTAATAGTGGTCGAGCTTGTTGCCGCGGGCCGCAGTCAGCAGTATCATATCCGCCTCGATTGCCTGGATCGGACCAATATCCATATCTGGATACAGTATGGCAAGAGCAGCTTGCGACTCCGTTGCGCCACGGCGCACCGATTTCCCCATTTTTGTTAAGGGGATGTTGCCCTCTTTAGAAAGGAGGTGCATGGCGGTCGTGCTGATGGCCAGCTGGGCCTTTGGACCCCACGCCAAGGCGGGCACAAGCAGGATCGTCGCAAGCAGTCCAATAGTTATTCTATATAGCATCGGGCTTTCTCCGTTACGTTATTGAATTTGGGGCAATGCCTGTCGCAGATCGGACAGCGCGTCACTATCTGCGGTTCAAGGCTTGCTGCAACTGTTTGACCAAAAGATCCACTTCGTGGACCCGGCCACCTTCCACATTCGCATCGGCCAATTGCAGGTAGCGTTCCAACTCACGCACGCCCTCTGATAAGGCGCCACGTCGAACGTAGACCAAACCGTGCTCAAGATGCGCTGCGGGGTAGTCGCCATCCTCCTGAATCGCCTTGCGGAAAGATGCCTGCGCACGATCAGGATTCCCCTGGAACGCCGCTATCTGGCCTTCAACCGTGTACAAGCGCGGTGAAGTGCCAAACGTGCGCGCCTTGCGCATTGATTCCTCCGCCCGCTCCAACTGATCGCGCTCGATGTAGAGGATTCCCATCTGCACTGCGGATTCCCGGGCAAAAGCCCCACCGCTTGACACCAGACGGTCAAATTCCATTAACGCCTCTTCACCCAATCCTGATGTCTGGAGGCAAAGGGCGTAAAAAAAACGTGTGCTGGCCGAAGTCTGGCTGCCCGGCAATGGGCGCAACAGGGGAAGGGCCTTGTCAAATTCACCCTGAGCCATGTAGAGAAGGCCTAAGCGCGAGGAGGCCTCTGGGGCATCGCCATCGGACGATCCCAGTGCTTCCGCCAACATCGCGGAAGCAGCTTCCGATTTTCCTTCAAGACTTGCCAGATACCCCTGGGCAAACCGGGCATCGCGATCCGATGCGTCCGCCGTGTCAAGGGCCTGATGGGCGGTCACATAGTCGCCGTCCATGGCGCTGACAATTCCGCGAAATTTATCCACCTCGCCGGGCATCCCGGCCAGTGTTGCCCATGCGGACAAACTGCTGGCGCTTGCGGACAAGTCCCCGGCGGCACCCAAGGCCAGCGTCAGCATCTTTTGCGCCCGCTCGTTGTTCGGGTGATTCGCGACCATTCGTTTCAACGCCGATAATTGTCGGCCCGCCGCCGCGTCGCCGGGTATTTTCCCCGCCGCGAGTACGGCCATGAATGCAAGGTCTTCGTCGGATGCGCGCAAGCGCGATGCGGTATCAAAGGCCGTGGATGCATCCGGGTATTGTTGCGCCTGCCAGTAGAGTCGACCCAGCATCGCAAAGGCATCGACATCGTCTTCTTCAGTATCCGTGTGCTTCTGAAGAATATTGATCGCGCCAAGAATGTCACCGAAGCGGGCCTTCTGGCGTGCGTCCTTTATCGGATCTTGAAGCAACACAAAAGCAAGGGCCGCCACCAGTACGACAACGACCACCGCCAGCGTCCCAACAACGTAGGGTGTCCGATTAGTCTCGTCCTCCGTTTCGACCTCCTGTTTTTGAGCCACCTGATCGCCCGTGAGCAGGTTTACCCCACACCGAACACAGACGATGTCACCATCCTGCACCGGAGAGCCACAAGACGGGCATTGATCGCCCTTTGCGTCTCTCACATCCTCCGACGAAGAGGACGCAGGAGAGCCGCCCGTCTCATTTGGGGAACCACAATGGGGGCAATTCTCCAGCGACGGATCCGTCAGCTTCCCACATATCGAACAATTCACTTTCGCGGCCACAAAAGAGTCTCCACCAGGTTTTACTGCATAGAGTGGCAGGGCCAATACCAGGATTCTTAGTCCTGACCAACCTTTGCCACAGCAATTCCTTGCTATTCGGCCTTCGCTGAAAACAAGGCACCAAACGACAAATTATACGTAGCGCGATGCACGCTATTCATAGTCCGTCGGCAAAGCCTCCGAACATTGCTTGCAACGCGATGCCTCCAGCCCGTTCCAGGCACCACACTTTGTGCAACGCCTGCGAAAGAGCCACGGCACACTCAGAAGCGTAACGAGCGCGATAACGCCCACCATGATGACAAGGTATACGGTCCTAAACACACCACCGACACCTCTCATCCATGGTCGCTATTTCGCACCAAAGGATCATAGGACATTATACACCGGACGCACGAAATGTAAAGGGTTTTGTCAACAGATTCCCGCCGCCGCGCACGCATGGACCCAAGCAAGCCCTTGAGGCTCTAGCGCGTAGGGATGTTTTGATAATTTTCCGAAAAAAAAGAATACTGTGTTTAGGGGTTCCGGGGCACCCATTCGCGCCGACAGATCGGGCGGTGTCAACGGCTAATCTAACGACCACGCGTACCGCGTGGGATCTTGCCCCCGCCACGTCCTTTTCCCCGGCCACCCGCCTTGTAGCTTCCTGCCTTGCCCCGCTTGGAACCCGAAGACGCATACTCCTGCATCTGGCGCTTGGCTCTCCGTTGTATTTTCATTGGCCTGTACCGCCACATAAGCAACATAACAACGACCAGAAACCCGACTTCAACCTTCCATATGACTTCAGGGTCATACGCGTCCGTGTCCCAGAAATTAATCAACGGTGTGCCCCACTCCGGCGTGTCGATGGGTTTTCCATCCTCCCGCAGCGCCTTCATGGAAGAACTTTCCTTGAACCAGCGGGTGGCCCCCACAATAATCCACACAACCAGATGCATGATGCACGCATAAATCGTGTATTCCACCGTGTACAAGATCGCAGGTACCGAATACTTGCGCGTCACATAGATCAGCGGGAGGGTGAAAGCCGCGCCAACGCCATAGAGAACGGCATTTTCCTGCACGTGGGCAATCAGTTCATCCATGGGCCAAAAACTCCTTTCCTGAGTACGGTTCGAGTGTACCACAGCCTTCGCAGTCCTGCCAATAGATTACCCTGGCGCGACTGAGTTTTGAAAAAACCTGTGGTACCGGAGTATCATGGCCTCGCTGCCCGAATACCGGTTCGCCGGATCTCGTTGAGAACAGCAATTTGTGCCCAACCACTTTGGGGAATACGGGCCTGCAGAAACCTGATTAAACAACCAACACCATCGGCTGGAGGAACTTACCCTAATGTCAGAAACACCCAAGACCCCAAAAGCGACGGAGAGTCGCCGTAAATTCATCAAGACCGCCGCTGCTGCGGGCGCTACCGTGGCCGCAGCCCAGAGCGCCAGCGCGGGTGTCTACAAATCCATTCTTCCGTCCACCATTCTTGGTGCCAACGAGAAGATCCGCACCGGCCATATCGGCGTGGGCGGCATGGGCAGTGCCGATCTCGTCTTCGTCATGAAGCGAAATGACATGGAACCTATCGCACTCTGCGACTTGTATCAGAAGAATCTCGACAAGGCCCATACCTTGGCCAAACGCAAGCCCGGTCTCGACCCCACCAAGCACCACGACTTCCGTGAAATCATTGAAAACAAAGATGTGGACGCGGTGGTCATCGCCACGCCCGATCACTGGCACTGCCTCTGCACCCTGCACGCCGCCGACGCGGGCAAGGCGATTTACTGCGAAAAGCCCGCTGCCACGACCATCGAAGAAGGCGCGGCCATGGTCAAGGCAGTCCGCAGTAATAATGTGGTCTTCCAGGCGGGCAACATGCAGCGTAGCGGCCAGCACTTCCAGGAAGCCGTCCAGATGATTCGGTCGGGCTATATTGGCAAGGTCCATCGCGTAGAGACATGGATTCACGACAACGAACCCATCGCCGGGATTGGCATGGGCGAGAATGACCAAGCCAAGTATGAAGAACGGGGCTTGGACTGGGATTTCCACCAGGGCTGGACCAAACACGTCCCCTTCAACACCAACCGATGGATCTACAACTTCCGTTGGTTCCTCGATTACTCGGGCGGCAAAATTACCGACTGGGGTGCCCACCTTCTCGACATCGCCCTATGGGCCATGGAAGACGAAGACGTGAAGCCCAATCTTCAGCCCAAGTCCGTCGTCGCCAACGGCGGAAAATGGGTCCTGGAAGACAACCGCACCACCCCCGATACCATGGACGTGCTCTTTGAGTTCGACGACTTCACCATGAGCTTCGAGAACCGCGTCTGGAACGGCCATGTACCGGCGGATGCCGACAGCCACGGCATCATGTTCCACGGCACCCTGGGAAGCCTTCAGGTTTCCCGTGGCGGATACCAGGTCTGGGCGACCGACAACAATGCCGATAAGGGCAAGAAGACCCTCGAAGAGAAAAAGGTCGCGCCCTACGGTCCCCTCAACGAGCCCCACTGGGAAAATTTCGCCAACTGTGTTCGCAGCGGCGAAAATCCCATCTCGACGGTGGAAGTTATCCACAACACGACCCGCCTTTGTCACTTGGGTACCTGTTCCTACGTAGCGGGCGGTGCAAAGCTTGGTTGGGATGCCGACAAGCAGAAGTTCACCGGCGCAGACCGTAAGGCCGTGAAAAAAGCCAACAAACACGCCTACCGCAAATACAACAACGGCTGGAGTCTCAAGGCCCCCTATTATCGCGGATAATTAGCCCATAACCAGACATCAATGCCACGCGGCGTCTTCCCTTCGGAAGATGCCGCGTTTTTTTCTGGGTGCTACGGGCAAGGGGGTTGGGCTTTCCAGCCCGACATAACGCGCACGGTGGGTGTCGAAAACGCACGTAGTGTTTGTGGTGATACGTTGGTTGTCCGTAAGCGTTCACAGGTTCATAAGGGACCGACACGGACAAGCACCTCCGGTATGCACAGCGGTGTACGACTTTATCACGGAACCTTGTGGAAGCAAGGTTACTCAAAGGTCCGTGTCCCGTCGTTGGCGGAGAAATCTGTGGATCTTCCGCCAACGACGGGACATCCGTTAACGTGCTTGCCCTTGAGCCAAGAGGATACGTACTATTTCGTGTTAACGAAAACAATCTACGCTGTTCGGGGCGTGTCAGTCCCTGATCTTCCCCGTGAATGCTTACGATTGTCCAAAACGGTGCATCGGATTTTGAAAAGAAGTCCAAGCCCGGCGTACCATGGACACTGCAAGGCCACTACAGGACCTTCGAGAGCAACCACCAAAACCAGGCAGGAGGGAGTTATCGCAATGTCAAAACAACCGAAGACCCACAAGACATCGAAAAGTCGTCGTAACTTTATCAAGACGGCGGCAGCCGTAGCGGGGGCCACCGCAGCCACCGCCCAGAGCGCCAACGCGGGCGTCTACAAATCCATTCTGCCATCCACCATCCTCGGTGCCAACGAGAAGATACGAACGGGCCACATCGGCGTGGGCGGCATGGGTACCGCCAATTTAATTTTCGCGATGAGACGCAATGATATGGAACCTATCGCCCTCTGTGATCTGTATCCCGAACACCTCAATCGGGCGCATGGCATTGCAAAGAAAAAGCCCGGCCTCGATCCGAGCCGTCATCACGACTTCCGCGATATTATCGACAACAAGGATGTGGACGCGGTTGTCATCGCCACACCAGACCACTGGCACTGTCTGCCCACGCTGTACGCAGCCGTCGCCGGCAAAGCGATCTATTGCGAGAAGCCGGCCGCCACGACAATCAAGGAAGGTCAAGCTATGGTGGATGCGGTGCGGCAAAACAACGTCGTGTTCCAGGCTGGTAACATGCAGCGCAGCGGCAAGCATTTCCAGGAAGCCGTCCAGATGATCCGGTCGGGCTATATCGGTAAAGTCCACCGCGTGGAAACCTGGATTCACGACAAGGACGGAATCGCGGGTATCGGCATGGGAGAATCGGGCGTGGGGAAGTATGAAGGCCTCGACTGGGATCTCTACCAAGGCTGGACGGAACACGTCCCCATCAACAGCAACCGCATGATCTATAATTTCCGTTGGTTCCTCGATTACTCGGGCGGCAAGATTACCGATTGGGGCGCTCACCTCCTCGACATCGCCCTCTGGGCCATGGAAGACGAAGACGTAACACCCAACCTGCAGCCGAAGTCTGTGGTGACCAACGGTGGCAAGTGGGTCCTGCAGGACAACCGCACAACGCCTGACACGATGGACGTGCTTTTTGAGTTCGACGACTTCACCCTGAGCTTTGAAAACCGTGTGTGGAACGGTCACGTACCAGAGGATGCCGATAGACACGGCATCCTATTCCACGGCACCCTTGGCAGCCTCCAAGTCTCTCGTGGCGGATATCAAGTCTGGGCGACGGACAATAATGCAGAGAAGGGGAAGAGAACTCTGGAGGAAATAAAGGTGGCACCCTATGAGGAACTGAATCCGCCCCACTGGGAAAACTTCGCCAACTGTGTCCGCAGTGGCGAGAACCCCATCTCGACCGTGGAGGTTATTCATAACACGACCCGCCTCTGCCACTTGGGTACCTGTTCCTATGTCGCGGGCGGCGCGAAGCTCGGCTGGGACGCCGACAAGCAGAAGTTCACCGGCGCGGACCGCAAAGCCGTCAAGGCTGCCAACAAACACGCCTACCGCAAATACAACAACGGTTGGAGCCTCAAGGCCCCCTATTATCGCGGATAGTTAAACCATAAACAGACATCAATGCCACGCGGCATCTTCCCTTCGGAAGATGCCGCGTTTTTTTCTGGGTGCTACGGGCAAGGGGGTTGGGCTTTCCTGCCCGACATAACGCGCACGGTGGGTGTCGAAAACGCACGTAGTGTTCGTGGTGATACGTTGATTGCCCAAGGCTGTGTAAAGTGTTTTGCTGCTCGAATCAAAAGCGGCTACACGCGTCGGGGGCGGGCATCATGCCCGACGTGCCTTTTGTGTCGGGCTGGAAAGCCCAACCCCCTTTGCCATGAATGCTTACACGGTATCAGTGCCAAACCGCACGGCACTTGATTTGGCGATAGCCGTGGGGCATCCTATGGCCCAAGATATCCTGCACGACAAAGGGCACCTCATGAATGACCAAAAATACCAGCCAGTAACCCGCCGCACATTCATGATCAGCACTGCGGCGGGCATCGCCGCTATAAGCTCCAGTGCCCGTGCCGTAACGTCGATTCGCGCCGGTCTCATCGGGTGTGGTGAAGTGGGGGAGTCGCTACTGCGAGCCACCTATGCCCACGATATCCCCTTAGATATCCTTGCCGTTGCCGACACCGATTCTCATCGTCTGGCGCACCTGCCAAGCAAGCTGCGGACAACGACTTCATGGGCGTCGCTCATTGATGACAAGCACCTCGACGCGCTCCTCATTGCCACGCCCGACCACCTTCACGCCGCCATGGCGCAAGCCGCCCTCGTCGCCGGCAAGCACGTCTACCTCGTGCCGCCCTTCGCCCACACCAATCAGGAAACCCAAGCCCTCTATCGCATCGCGACAAAGAATTCTGGCCGATTGCATGTGGCCATGGACAGCGCAGCCCAAGCCCACTGGGCCCGGTGCAAATCGGCGGCGGAACGAAACCAGACGGGAACACCGCGATGGATTCAAGCCGACCTGCCATGCCCACCACAGCGCCCGCAAGACCACTGGTCCCACGTACACGCCTGCGGACAGGGCGATGCCGCTTGTTCCCTGTTTTCCTCTCTCTATCCCCTGATCCAGACCTTTGACCTCGGCATCCCCAGTCAATGCAGCATCCTCGGGGGTGTCTTCGAAAGCAACGGACGAGAAACACCGGACACCCTATCGATTTCCGCCGAGTTTGAGAAGGGGCTGCGCATCACCCTGACCACGAAGCGTTCCGCAACGAATACGATGCCTACCGTGATTCGCGGGCGCAAGGGAAGTATCGAATTGCCCGCGCCCAACGGTGCCCTGCACTTCGACCTCGTCCCCTGGGCGCGTTCACTACACGACGGCAACCCTGTTCAAGGCCGTTGTCTGGATGCTGCCCTTTTCGCTCATAGTGTGCTATGCGATGCCTTGGAACGGCGGGTTTGAGCGCGCGCACGCCTGCCGCGATTGTGTGTCCATCATGATTGCGCGTTTGCGATCAATCTGGGGGCATGGCGATGTGCGCCATTTGGCCGATGGTGGCCGCTTTAAGCTGCTGAAAACGGGCACCGAATTGATTGCGAGCTTTGGCTTTACCTGGTATCTTGCGAATCGTGCGGGCGAACATGTCTTCGACGAATTCGTCTATCTCACGTCCTTGTTGAGCATGCTCAGTATCTGTGCTTACATGGGCATCAGCGACAGCATGACCCGCTCCGTGGCTCGGGGCTTCGACAGTTCTTTTACACGGGGCGTGTCTTTTGCCAGCCGTGTTGCCCTTTCGGGCACGGCGATTCTGTTGGGGATTGCCGCCTACTATGCCTACACAGGCAATACGGATCGGGCGATGGGCGTGCTCATCTGCGCCCTGTTTTTTCCGGTCTTTCGTCCGTTGGAAGGCTTTTCCCCTTTTCTCAACGGGCGTCAGGAATTTGGACGGGAGGCCCGTTACTTTTCCAGTCTGACCCTGGGGCGGATTGCCGCCGGACTGCTTGCAACCTTCTTGTTTCCCGGAATTGCGTGGGTGGTCATGCTGGCCTATATGGGAACGCATCTGATACTGGCCGGGTTCTTCTGTATGCAATGCCGAAAGCGTGTTGTCGATACACGGGAGGACCCGGAGTTAATTGGCTATGGGGCGTTTACCACCTTGGTCAGTGGCATCGTAATGCTCGAAAACAACTTCGACAAGGTGATTGTGGGCACGCTCGGCCAACCAGAGCAGATAGGCATGCTTTATCTGGCGCTTATGCCCTATAGCAAGCTCCGCTCCGTGGTTATTCCGCTCCTTTCGGTTTTTTCCGCTCGTTTTGCCACGGGGCGCACGCAAGTCACGGGTCGCAAGCTGATCTATCTTTTGTGCGCGGGCGTGGCCTTTGCCGTTGGGGCAGCAGCCTTCATGACACTCCTGTTGCACTTCTTCTTCGTGGGCTATCGCGATGCCATCCCCTTGGCCCAGTTGTTATCGCTCGTGCTTGTTGCCACGCCCATGAATCTTATCTTCAACAACTACTACCGCGCCATTGCCTACCGCAAGGCGATTCTGGTGCCCACCCTGTCTTCGCGACTGCTGACCCTCGCACTCGTGATACCGGCGTGGCACATTGCGGGATTGTGGGGGCTGGTGTCACTCAAGTTTCTGGAGCAGGGTATCGTGTTGGTGCTGCATCTTTACTATTGGCGTAGACCTTGTCCAAATGACCTGCACCCTTAAACTCCCCCGCTTCGCTCCTCCGTGTAAGGGTGGCACCCAAAGCCTCTCATATTGATCCAGGTCCCTACGTTCGCACGCTCCGCAGGAACCCATCCATATCGCCATCGTCGCGAATGCCCAAGCGGGTGAGGCAGAAGTCGTAACGCACCGGATCCTCGGGGCAAACCACCTGAAAGGCCTGGGTGATTTCCATCGCGGTCTTGAGGTCGGCGCTCTTTCGTCGGGTCAGGTAGAGTCCGCGCGCTACGCGGTGCATGTGGGTATCGACCGGGATGACGAGGCGGTGCGCCCCGAGGTGTGCCCAATGGCCGAGGTCCACAGCATCATCCCGTACCATCCACCGGAGGTACATGAACCACCGCTTGCAGGCGCTGCCCTTTTCAGGGTCGGGGAGCAAATAGTTTTTCTCCACCGTGCCGTTTTCCTTGAGGCAAGCAACGAAGCGGGCCAGGGTTGGAACGAGGGTCGTTTCGCTGGGGTCATCCAGTGCTTCGAAGCACGTTCCTATGGTGCCATGTTCCCGGAGGACGGCCCGGATGCCCGCGAGGAGCGACGCCATCTCGACGCCGGTGACGTAACGATGGCGAAAGCCTTTCAGGCGCTGGGCCAGGACCCGATCCGACAGGTCCACGAGGGTCTTGGCGGGTTCGGGAAGTTCCTGTAGCACGATATCGATACTCTTCAGGATTTGTTTTACGTTTCCGAAGGCCAGGGTGGCTGTGATAAGCCCCACGACTTCCTGGTCTTGGCGATTAGGAAAGTTGTAGAGCGGGGCAAGGGGATCGGGGTGGACGAAGCAGCGCTGATTGTATTGCCGATAGAGTTTGTTGAGGGGTTCGGCGAGGGTTTTCAGGCGCTGCTTGCGACGGTGCGATATAGGCGGAAGGGTGGGAATGGGCACGGTGGTCTTTCTATTGCAGGAAACTTTTGCGGCTCTATGATCTCGTTGTTGGCCTTGAGCTTGTCAAGGCTGCCGATGGGTGTCTTGAGTCCAAGAAGCGCAGGTCCATTCGTATCAGCGTCACAGTAGCCTTTTTGCTCGCGTAAGGTTTTAGATGGTGACCGTTCACGACACGGACACCTTATAGTTAACAAAAAGACCAGCGGGTGCCACGGGTAGGCCCGGTAGGGTTTACCCGTGCAGAACAGCTTCTTCTGAATCTGGCTCACCTTTCCTATCGGTAGGAATGACACGGGTAAGCCCTGAGAGGCCTACCCGTGGCACCCGCCGGTTGCTTTTTTGAGGAGCAAGACGCCACAGGTCGTGAATGCACCCCTTAGATGTCTCTGCGCGTATCCATGCTCCAAGCACCCGAACCCGTTCCGGTGCGTCTGCGACGCTGCCGAAGCGGGATCGGGTGGCACCCTTGAAGTGTATTTCCAAAGATCACGAGGGGCATGCGCCTTTGATGCATACAGTGTCGGCGGAACGCCAGTGCTTCCAGAGAGCGAAGCAAACATTGTAGTACAGGGCGGTGGCGTGGCACACTTTCTTTCCCTGCATAGAGATCATGATCGCCAAAGGAAGTTTTGCCGTGTCCAAGAAAACCGATGTGCGCCCCGTTGCCACATGCCTCTACTATATTCCCTGTACCCTCCGGGTGCCCCTCAAGTTTGGTTCCGCCGTTTCCACCCACATCCAATGTGCCCGGGTGAAGCTGGTTGTCGAGGATGGAGCGGGCAAGCGTGCCACGGGCTGGGGAGAAACGCCCCTGAGCGGAAACTGGGTCTGGCCAAGCAGCTTGGACTACAGCATCCGGGAAGCGGCGCTCATGGCGTTCTGCGAGCAATTAGCGATGGCTTGGGCAGAGTTCGACACCACCGGCCATCCGATGGAGGTGGGCTACGATTTTATTCAACAGCGCCTTCCCGAACTTCTTGATGCTTTCAATGCGCCTCGGGAGGACGAGGCCATGCCCTGGCTTGCGGCGCTGGTCTGTTGCTCCGCCTTCGACATCGCCCTGCACGATGCCTATGGAAACCTCCATCAGGTGCCTGTCTATGAGACCTACAACGGCGACTACATGAGCCGGGACCTGAGCGCCTTTTTGGAGCCTGCCGCCAATGCGGACGTGTCCTTCTCTGGTCAGTATCCCCAGGACTTTTTCCAGTTGCCCCGGTCTGAGGAACTGCCCGCCTGGCACCTCGTGGGGGGGAAGGATCCGCTAAATGCTTTTGAGCCGGATATCATCATGCCCCAGGATGACTACCCCGTATTGTTGCAAGACTGGATACGGACGGATGGCCTGACCTGTCTCAAGATAAAGCTCTGCGGCACGGATGCCGTCTGGGACTATCAACGCATTGTGGATGTTGGCAACATTGCCATCAAAGAAGGTGTCGTTTGGCTCACCACCGATTTCAATTGCACAGTGACGGAGCCTGACTATGTGAATGCCATCCTGGATCGGCTCATTATCGAGCATCCCCGGATTTGCGGCATGTTGCTCTATGTGGAACAGCCTTTCCCCTACGATTTGGAGAAAAACCGCATCGATGTCCACAGCGTTTCGTCGCGCAAGCCCCTTTTTATGGACGAAAGCGCCCACGATTGGGAACTGGTACGGCTCGGGCGCGAACTGGGTTGGACGGGTGTTGCCCTCAAGACGTGCAAGACCCAGACGGGTGCTCTCCTGAGCCTGTGCTGGGCCAAAGCCCATGGGATGACGCTCATGGTGCAGGATTTGACGAACCCCATGCTGGCCCAGATACCCCATGTGTTGCTTGCGGCCCATGCGGGCACCATCATGGGCGTAGAGACCAACGCCATGCAGTTTTACCCCGATGCCAGCCTGCCCGAGGCGAAGATTCACCCCGGACTTCACCAGCGGCGTGATGGCGTGGTAAAGCTCGACACGATTTCCGGCAGTGACTTCGGCTACCGGCTGGATGAGATCGAGCGGGAGCTACCAGCGCCCGCGCTCGAGGTGGGACAGGCCGGATCCCCATGACGGGGTCTTTATCATTGTCCGTGCCTCGAATGTATAAAGCGGTATGAGACAGGACTTTACAAGTGGCCCGAACGATGCTATAGTGGTTGCCGATACGTTCGCTTTTTGGTCGTCGTGTTAGGTGGGCGACCATGCTTTGATGTGCCGGGGAGGGCGCAGAGTTTGTAATGCGTGAAGAATGGTGTTGAAAAATCGAGGTGGAGCGATTTGAAATGCTCGAGATTCCCGTGACTACTGGCGGCAAGATGAATATCCTTGCCTCGGGCAACATTCAGTTACGGCCAACGGGAGAATAGTGTACGCGATGGGGAATGCCTACTATATTACGCGCCGCCGCAAATGGTCGCGCACGGAGGGTGCCTCGATTACCGAGGAGGAGTGGCGTGCCTGTATTGATGCCGATAAGGAGCTGGTCCCTTGCGAAGGTGAGGGGGCAGGGGCGGATGTCGTGTCGTGGGAGTCGCATGACGGCGTGTTTCGCCTGGAGCGGGGAAACATCGTTGGCGAGTCGTCGAGTAGTGATGTGTTGTCCAAGATGGTCGCCATGGCCGAAAAACTTGGCGCACGGGCCACCTGTCACGATGGTGTTGTCTACGTGGAATCGACGACATCCTCTTCCTCTACGTGCGGCTCCAGGCGTGTCATACCTCGTGCGGGTGCCTCGCTGTTGCTTTCTGTAGGGGGGTTGATATTAATTGGTGTAGCGGTGGCGCTTCGTGTGGGTCTGAGTCCGGGAGACGCGGTGATTTCTCTGGAGGGTTCCTTTCTCTCCGTCATTACGCTTCCCCTGATTAGCGTGGGTATTGTTGCCCTCTTCGTATCGGTACTGTTTGCGCTTTCCAGCCTCTATCCCTGGAAGCGACGTTGCTCAAAGCTCGCTGTAATCGCGCTGCTTCTTGATGTTGTTCCACTGTTGTTTCTGCGGTGATGGGCGGGAAATGATCGTTGACTACGGTTTGCCCTCGTTTTTCCACCACCGCAATTCATAGCTTCCGTGTTCTGCAATGGCGGCTATGTCCGGGCGCTTATCCCCGTTGAAGTCGGCGATGATGACTTGGTTCGCGCTGCGCCAGTTTTCCTTCAGCGCGTGCATGATCCATTCATCCGTCCCACTGCCCTTGTTTTCAAACCAGACGACCCGGCCCGGCGTGCGCCATGATGTAGCTGCTACGTCCATATCACCGTCTCCATCCAGATCGTGCGCAACGGCTTCAAAACTGTCAATGAAGCCGTCCGCGACAACATGAGTCGGCCAGGAACTCGTGGGCTTTCCTGTGTTCTCGTACCATAAGACCCGATGGGTGTCCTGCCGTTCGACCGGGGCCGACATGCCCATGGCCATCAGGATGTCTAAGTCACCATCGCCATCCATATCGGCGGGCTCGCCATGGAGGGGGCGGATGGCCCTGGCGACATCATGGCGGCGAAAGGCAACAGTGTCGTTTTCGCGGTACTGCTCATACCAGACGATGAAGCCGGGCTTGAATTCCTTGATACCATTCTCCTGTTTGACGGGATTTACTGCGATGACACCGAGAAAATCCACGTCCCCATCCTGGTCGAAGTCGGCGGCGCGAATGGTACGTGTCTCGTCCACATCCGCTTCGATCATGTGCTTGGTCACAAAGATCTTCCATCACTCGAAAGACAGGTCGGCCCTGTTAAAAAGCTTCTAGACAAAGCAAAATATAACGAGGAGACCGACTCGACATGTGTCTTTCTTACTCCGGAAACTATAGCGCAGGTGAAATCCTATAGATTTTCAAGCGCCCGCTCTGGGGGATTGCATGCATTAGTTGACATTGGTGCGGGAACTACTGATATCACTATTTTTTTTCTTAATAATGTACGCAAGCGAAATGAGACCATCGACTGCTACGCATGGTTGAACCTTGCGTTTGGCGCGGGACGAATTGAGGACCTAATCGCAAGGAAACTGCGATCAGGCAAGAGCATAGAACGTATTTTTCACTCTTTGTCCACTATTGACTCGAATTCCAGTGTGGGATACCAAGTAAGGAAACTGTTGTGCGAGCTTTGGGAGAAAACAGCCCCAGCCTGGGGTGACGCATACAACTTCGCGAATGAAAAAATGGGCTTCTCGCAAAGTGACTGGTATAAGGATAGATTAACTATTCTGCTTTGCGGTGGTGGCAGCCAAATCAAGTACGTGCGAGACGTATGCAAAAACTCTCACCTCACTGTGCAGGAGTGTAATGACTGGGGCCCCCATCCAGTGGAATACCTTCCAGTTCCCCGCGACCAGTATGAAGACCATGCGCCATTTTGGCGAATGGCAGTAGCCTTCGGACTTGCGCTTGTTGATCAGCCAAAATTTAACCTTGAACCGGATCCACCAACAGGCCTTACTCCAAGGCCTACCTGCGTCGTGAAGACAGGAGATTTTGATGGAGGAAGACTTTTGCCGAGGCCGGGTTGGGTATAGCAACTGCTGTATCGGGAATATCAATAACGATGGCTTGGTCGTGAAAAATACGCGCTATCTGAGGGCTTACACATGGACTTACAACAGGAGATGCGTAATCGTCGGAATGCAGCAAAAACGGGGACGAGCAAGGGATGCGACGGAGCGATACAGGTACCAACACCCGCCCGCAGATTCTGATGAAGAGGCATATCTATTTGGTCCCCGCCTTATTCCGCCTCACACTTGATGAACGTCACCTCAAACGCTTTACATGGCCGACGCTCTTGTAATCGATTGGCGAAGTCGAAAACTTCCCGGTTGTCGTACTTCTGGTATATGTCCAGCCCCCGATCCAAGAGGATCTTCCATCCGTTGTCGGTAACGATATGCCGGGCATGGATGGTGCCAGAGCCGTCGAACTCCCAGGTGAAGTCTATGCCCACGGGAACACAGGAGGCTTTTATCTTCTCAAAGTTCTCAAGCTGTTGGTCGGCTCGGTAGGTATCTTCTGAAGTCACCAAGTGGAGTGTGACCACTTCGTGCTTGGGCTTGTGCTTCACTACGGTTTCAACGAGTTCCATGAAATTTCGGGCCTGATGGAAGTTGCGAATATACGGGTCGGTAACGGTGAGCTCCCTCGCACCCTCGAAATAGGGACCGAATAGCGTGTCGAAGGATGCACCACGCTGATTCTCCTGGAAGGTAATGTGCTGTTCTTTCAGAACGGGCTCAACAGGGTCATTTGCTTGGGGTGGAGAATCGGGTAAGGTCGCGGACTCTTTGGTTGGCGATGGTTTCAGTTCCTCTTTCTCGTCGCCGCTACCCACGGTCTTGTGATAGTAGTTCGGATACTCGATCTCTTCGAGCGTAGCGACTACATTTTCTTCACCGTCGGCGTCCAGATAAGCGAAGCTCACTTCCGCATAGGTTTTGTCTATCCGCATGAGCTGATCTTTGACGCGCTTCCGGCCTTCAATGGAAAATCGAATGAGTTCTTCGATCTCCGTCTTACTCGCCCCACCGTGCGGAAAGAGTATTTTCATCAAGCCGGAAAAAGTCTTGTGGATACCATCCCGATCACGTGTTGAGATATCGGAAGAAATGGAAAAGTGTTCCGAATATCTGTCCGAAAAATCATGATTCCTGAAGGACCGAAGTATTTCGGCCAGGTAGTCCACCACGAAGCCGTAGCCTTCGGAGAACATTTCACCACGAATGATGTCTACCTCCCAACCGGGCACGTAGAAGTGAATTCTATCCAAGAACGCCGAGTCGTAGTACTCCTTCGGTAGCTCCTCGAAGAGATCCGAGTGTTTAAGCATGTAGGGAACGCTGTGTTGGGTGTTTCCCACAAAGACCATGGAGGACTCGGACCCCAGTGTTTCCACTCCACGGGAAAAGGACTTGTTCGCCATGTAATTCTTCATGATATCGACGAGGGCCTTATCCACCCGTTTCTTTTTACCCGCGAACTCATCAAAGGCCACCACGTTCCAATATCCAACCAAGCCGAGCTTTCCACTCTGGTTGTTCACGAAAAGCTTGGGGACGCTCACTTCGCCGCCAGAAATGAGTATGCCGTGGGGTGAGAATTCCGAGTAGACGTGTGACTTTCCTGTGCCCTTGGGGCCAAGCTCAATCAGATTGTAGTTACGTTCGCAAAAGGGGATGAGGCGGACCAGTTGGAGCAGCTTACTCCGCTTTCCGAACATCTCGGGGTTGAAGCCGATACTTTGCATCAGCAGGTCAATCCACTCATCTGTCGTGAATTGTTTGCGGGCTTCGATATAGGCTTCGGCATCAAAATCAGAGAGCTGGATCGGTTTCAGGGAAGCCATGATCCAGGGGGAGACCCGCTTGTCCTCCGTAAACTCATACTCAACATCCGCAATACACCACACGCCACTGACCAGAAGCTTGGGGTGGGCTTTGACCGTGCCCGAATCAACCAGTACCTCCTTGATACCAAGGTTGGAAAAAGTCGCCTCATAGGCATCTGTTTTGTCATTCAGGGCGACGCTGATCTTATCGATGACTTTATAGCGTCCCGCCTCCTTAATGTTCGAGCGTACAAGCCCCGCCTCATTGCGATGCACATAGTGCTTGCGCAAGATCTCCTTGACCGTTGTGATTCCAGTTTCTATGGTTGCCTCGTCGTCAGTGGCGCAATATTGGCCCAACAAGTACTCCAAGACGTAGGTTGGAACGATGGCGTTGCCCTTGACTATCTTGACAAGATCCTTACGGACAACAAGCCCCTGGAAGTGTTCGTTTATTTTGTCATCAAGTTTGCCCATCGAGCGTGTGTCCCTTAAAAGTCAAAGTCGCTGGTAAATGAACGTCGCATCAGATACCGTAGCGACTTGTACTCTTTGTAGTGTGTCGTACCGGCATGCTTTTCCTCAAGTTTCAGGATGACCTCCTGCTCATTGGCATCATCTGCCTTGCGGGTCAATAGAAAACGCATCTGAAGCTCGCGCTCCCTTGGGTTGTCGGAAGTCAGGTCAAAGGTCAGGTCATGGCTATCGGAGATGAGCTCACCGCCCTGGGTAAATATGCCCGCCCGAAGGGTTCTCTGTTTTACTTTATCCGTCACCGGTTGGGCCTGGTAAAACGCGACCGCCAGTTGACCGGATGTAATGGTCGAGCTTGTCCCACGAAGGATATCGACTTCAACGGCGGAAACATCGCTCTTCCGCTTCTTGTTGATCTGTAGAACCGGTACCACCACCTCCTGGAGAGATGCACCACCGTGAACAAAGCGACTTCCTGACCCTTTTTGACGAAGGCGGTTAATGGATTTTGGAATCAACACTTCCACATCCCCCACCAGGCCAAGCTCCTTCGATTGAAATTTCCGTAGGCCCGCTACTTCTTTCAACCCCTTGCCCAGCACAAAACGTCGGTCACGATACAGAATATAGTCACCCTCAGCATCGCTACCGGAAAAGTCACTCTCATCAATAGCTCGGTCTTGATAGATAAAACCATGGTCCGAGGTCACCAGCAAATTGTTCGCATTGGCACCGGTGAGTTTCTTAATCAGCCGAATCAGGTCCTGCAGGGTTTCCTCCACGGCCTCAAAGACGCGCTCTTCCGAATCCCGTTTGTCACCCGTGCCATCAATGCGGTCGTGGTAAAAGTAAATCACATCATGGTCCCGCAACAAAGTCCGGCAATCCTCTCCCTTGATTTCCATGAAATCACTCGCTTTCAACGCCGTGCAGCGTTTGGATTTCACCTCCCCCAGGATCTTAATACGGTTTGCCGTTCCCTGGGAGCTGGCACCGTTCACATAGACCTCGCCGGTCTCTTTTTCCGTCAGGGACAATTCTTTGTTGGGCAACAATGCCGCCATACCAAGCTGCGTGTAACTCGGCAACATGGACAAGACGGGCTTCAGTTCCGCGTTGTACCGATCTTCCTGACGGATGAGGCTAAGCAGTTCGTCACCGATTTCATAGCGCATCGCATCGGAAATAATGACGTAAACCTTCTTGTCTTTCCTCAGGAATGGCTCCACCCAGCGTTTGAAAAAGGTCCGCTGCAGCGGAATGGGCGAAGCGTCCCATCTCTTGGTCCCGTCCACAAAGGTTTGCCAGCGGTCATTCACTTTCAGGAGGTAGTTGTTAACGTAGAGATTCTCAATTTGCTCGGTAAGCGTCCCCATCAACGAGGCTTGGCCCGACACCCGAACGTGATAGATGAATTTTCGGTAGAGCTGGTCCAACTGATACCACGAGCGGCTGTAACGCTCCACCCCGTCCGCCAGGCCCTCCATAGTCAGTCTAGCCTCCTCCATGGCATGGATAAACTGCGCCGCGTAGTCCACCGCTTCGTACATGTGACGAAATTCGCTGTACCAGTGCCCCTGTCGCCGCTGGCGTACCCACAGGGCCACATCACCAGCGGAGACGGTACGCATCCCCACAGCCCTAACCAAATCACTGATGACCTTCCTGTCAATCACCCGAAAGTAGTCGAGTTCAATCAGTTCGCGGAAATCTCTTTTCTCCAGGTCTTGCTCGATACCCAGCACGCCAGCACACTCGTTGGAAAGGGTCTCAAAACACTGCTCAAAGCTACGGCTGTCTTTCCAACGTTTCAGGAAGACCAGGGCATCGGCGGTGAGTAGGGCCTTACCATCCGTACCCACCCCATAGCAGGATTTGAAGAGCTCGACTACAAAATCCCGGATGCTTGGCTCATCGGATGCATAACCGTAGAAGCGGGTCATCTGCTCCCAGAGAAAGCCGTCCAGGTTGCAGCGGGCAATCAGTTTCGTCTTTTCATCCCGTTCCTCAGACAATTCAGCCAGGAGGTGCTCCACCACGGCGTCGATACGGGGATCAGCCGCACAACCCGCACAGATGGCGAGCATCTTCAAGCGGATTCGGCCATGGGTATCATCGGCGGCAAGAAGGGATTTCAGGGATTCTCTCCGCTTTCCCGACCTGTAGAATTCCGCATGCGGTTCCACGACATCGGCAAACTCCAGACCCAGCTCCAGCTCGGAAAGCCAGATACCCACTTGGTCGGTGCGGAACTCCTCATGGGCCAATTGCACGTCCAACAGCCAGTTATCCAGGTCCGCCGGTTGGGGATCCTCCCGATAAAGCAAGAACTTCTGATTCGGTTCCTCCCGCAGCAGCCGGTGCTTCACACCAAATTCGTTGTTGGTGAGTTCCACCTTCTCGATGCCGGGAAGATCCAGGGCCTCGAAATCATCCCGCAATTCATGCTTCGTGTCATACCAAAAGATGATGCGGTGGCGCTCAAAGAGTTTGGTCAAGGCCTGGGCTATACGTGAATTCATGCAGAAGGTTCTTCCGTCGTTGTCAGTTTCTCGACCAACCGGTATACCGTTGTTCCTACCGCAGTGGGCCATTTTTTTGTGCGAGGCTTGTCACGACTCTCTGCTCGTCTTACAGCGTCTGCAACACCCGATTCCAACTTTGTAATGTCAAGCGCACCCTTGGCGTAATGGGGCATGTGTTTCTTCAGCCGGGTCATACACGCTTTTTCATTGGCCACCTTGTTCCCATCTTCAAAATGCAGGAGTAGCCAATATTCGAAGCATGGATTACTCACCGCCAATCCGAAATTCGTCTGGGATTGACTCCATTCAAGCAGTGTTTTCAAGTCAGCATCTTGCCAATCGTCTTTATCAACAACAATCCAGGCTTCGTCGCCCCCAATAAGCTCTTTTTTATTGATGTGTTTCTTCATCCGTTTCAAGACGTCACCCGGTGAGCTGGCGGTATTCCCCTTAACGCATTTTACAGAAACCACGGAACGACCGGTATTCAATGATTTGAAGTAGGTCGGCTCGGTCTTTTCCCCTTCCGTCGCGATTACGAACAGTTTCTTAAATCGGCGATTTCTTGGTGGAGGCTTGAATCTGCGACGCGTCATACGGTCAAACTCCGCTCTTCGCGGGAGCGGTTTTGGTGGTACCGGTCAGATCGCCGGAAAATAAAATGCGCGGAATACCGCCCAGTCGTCCTTGAAGATACCGCTTTCGAACATCGGTGTCATTGCGTAGTTCTTTGTACTCGCCCAGAGAGAATAGCTGAGACCGGCCTTCCCCGTCCCTTTCCGTGACCCACATTTCATCCCGACGAAGGAATTGCTGGTCCATGAGCAACACATCGTGGGTGGTGAATATGAGTTGGGACCGGGAATCGGCCCTTCTTGAATCGAGAAAGGCCTCCAACAACTGTCGCGTAAGCAGGGTATGCAAACTCCGATCCACTTCATCAATAACGTAGACTTTTTTATTAAGTGGAGATGATGCATCAATGAACGCGGGCATGAGGTCGATTATGCGCTGTGATCCCGAGGACTCCTGGCTCAGTTCAAATTTTATCTCCGAAGCATCGCTGCGTCTGTGGTGGGCAACGAGTTTCTGGGCGATCAGGGCGTTGCCTTTTCGGGAAACAACATAGCGCTCGTTGGAATCCCGCTTGTGCAGCCTGGAGATATTGCCCTCTTTAAGGGTCTCTTTCAGATTATTCAAGAGTTCCTCGGGGGCTGGGATACTTTCGAAGGGAATCTCCTCGGCTCCGAGGCGGCTTATGCCGGTATCCAACTGGGACAAAGTCGTGTTCATGATGCCATGCAGGGGGTGTTCTTCCTGCAGATAGTATTCAAATTGCTGGATGTGGGAGTCGGGCGCAAGCAGGACCAACGTGTTCTTGAACCAATCATATACGGGACGAAAGGCTTCCACGTTCTGGGAGACCGCGTTCGTCAAATACAGTTGATTTTTCCGCGTGCCCCGAAAGGCAAACTTGTAGAAATCTTTTGGCTTCAGCGAGTCATGGAGAACAGGCAGTTTCCCCTTCTTGCGGTGGTAGAGGGTGGTCTCACTGGTGCTGGTGACCCGCACCAGTTTCTCTTCGACCACCGACCTGCTCGTGACAGAGAAACTGAAATCGTAGACCAACTCATCAATAAGTAGTTCAAAGTGAAACGTGCAGGACTCGTCCACCGCCTCTGTATCCAACAGGAAGGGTTCCACCGCGATGAGATCATCCGGTTGGGTGCCACGGACCACCAGTGCCTGGACGAAGGCAAGGGCCTTCACAAAGTTGGTCTTGCCCGACGCATTACCGCCGTAGATGGCCGCTGTGGGCAAAACGCGCAGGTCATATTTTTTCACACGGGCCAACCGGTCGTTGTGCTGACGCTCCGGGCCTGCAATCATGGAGAAAGTCGCTTGCTCTCGAAAAGACTGCCAGTTTTCGATGGAAAAACGTATTAGCATCTCACGGCTCCTGGGTGATAATTTCTCTTACAGTAGCTTATTTTACCACATAAAATAAGAAATGTCCCGAAGTGAGAGAAATTATCGCTTATACATATGATCCTGATCGCTGCTTCCCTCCGATTTCCGGGTGGTCGCCAACGTGGCATGGCCCTTTTCGGTCAGGCGGTATTTTTGAAGGCGGCTGTTGGGTTTATCCGGAATGGTCATCTCCACGAGCCCCATTTTTAATGCCCTTTGAAGGTATGCGACCCGAAAATGCTTCTCATCCCGCAGTTTCAGTCCTTCTTGAATCGCCTTCCGGGGCATTTCACCGTCGAGCGCCAGGAGTAGCCGTTTCACTTCGGGGGTGACTTCGGGGGTGACTTCAGGGGTGACTTCGGGGGTGACGGCCTTCTTGGGGTGCTGTACACTGAGCTGTTCCGCCAGTGGAACAATAACGCGAACACGCATCCCAATCTCCAAAATCTGCAACTCCGGCAGTCCCAAGGCTTCCGCTTCCTTAAATATGCGCCGAATTCCGCTACCCCACTGCTCGATCAGATTCAGTTCGCGAAAGATCCGGGCAATCACATGGTTGCGAATCCTGGAAACACCCTGTTTCATGTCTTCTATCGTCATTCCCGGCAGCAGAATACCAGGGTTTTCCACCTCGATTCGGTCGTCAAAAAAAGCGACTCGAATCGGCGCACCCCGTTGGGAATAGTCCGCATGAACCAAGGCGTTGATTAGCACCTCACGAAGAATGCCAAGGGGAATGCTCCAAACATCTTTGCGCCTGAGATCAGAAAAATCCGCACCCCGCATGGCGTGTTTCTTCAAAAAAAGTACAATACTGTCCAGTGTCTGCGGCAGGTGGTCATGAAGTTCCATATGGTCAAAGATATCGGCCTTGTCCCGGCCCACAAAACGTCCACACTGCACCCAGGCATCGGAGAAATGTCGGTCGCGTTCCTTGCCAAAGAGCAAAACCCCACCCTTGGTGGGAACCAACCGCCCCTGCTCATGAACCGCCAGCTTGAGGGTCAACAGCGCCTTTTCGTCAAGGGGACGGGACTCCCCAAACAAGGCCTGGGCCGCGTCCAAGTCAAGATCGTCCACACTGAGCTGCGGCATGGCCATCTCATCAAAGGCGACCCCCACAACACTGCGGCGTAATTCAGCGATCAATTCCCGGTCAGCCTGCCGGTTCGTGGAACCAAGCCGCACATAGACTCCGGCTTCCGGCCCTTCCGCCTTGAGGAAGTGAGGGCGCTGTCCACTCAGATGCACTTCCACAAGCAGCAGTGTCTTGTCCTCGACGGTCATGAATTCAATGTCGGGTACCAGGCGGGGAGCGATAGAATCCGCAATCAGATTGGCCAGACGTTCCTCCTCATCCAGCGGATTTTCCACACCGATAAGCGCCCGGTCATCACGGACACCAACGACCAGCCGTCCACCCGCCGTGTTGGCAAAGGCCACCAGCGTCTTCAGTAAATTACGGGGTGAGGAGAGATCCTGCTTGTATTCCAGGGTTTTTCCTTCGGGCTTATCTAGCATGGATTCACTTTCCACTCAGTCCGGGAATCTTCTTCAGGGCTTTGCCGAACTTGTTGTAATTGACCTTCACCCCGTCGTCGAGGTCGATTTCCACCTGCTCCGTGGCCAGGGGAAAGAGCACGTCCCGTTCGTAGTCTTCCATCTCCTCGATCATCTTCTTCAGCTTCTCGATCTCTTTCAGGGCCTTGGTCTTCTCGCCCTGGGAGGCACTGCCGCTGATGCTGACGGCTTCGAGGTGGTCCTTGTGGGCGTTCAGCTTGGTGCGGAATTCCCGCAGGTAGTCGTTGAGCACCACGCTCACCGTGTCGGGGCGGTAACGGTGCATATAGATGAGGGCGTTGAAGCTGCCCTTGGGGCTGCTGAAGAGCCAGTAGATGGGCCGTTTCTTGTAGCGTTTTACATGGTCGGTGTAGAAATCCTTGAGGAAGAACTTCCGGATATCCTTGCCGAGGGCCTCTTCAATGAAGCGCAGGTTTTCTTCATAGTGCTCCTCGCCGAAGGTGACGCGCAGGAATTTGAAGAATCGCTCCGTTATATCGTCCGTGAACCAATCGCCATCGAGCATGGGGATGACGTTGTCATCGTCCGCCGGGAAAAGATTTTGAACCACCAATGGACACGAATTAACACGAATATCTTTTTCTTTTTCTTCGTGTTCATTAGTGTCTATTCGTGGTGTTTGTAGTTTTTTGTAGTAGTCATCCATGGTTTCGCCCTGATTGGCCAGGATCAGCCCTGGCTTGTCGAGGGCGTAGCGGCCAAACATGCAGCCCACGGCGTAGGAGATGAACTCGCGCATCGTGTCGGCCAGCAACAGCGCTTCCAGCTCCTCCTCGCTCTTGTTGCCGCTGTAGCGATAGTGGGGATTGCAGGTCAGGGTGATTTCCTTGAGCGGCACTTCGGATGTCAGTTCATCTTGAAGGCCGTAGGCATCGATAAATATGCGGTTGTTTTCTTCTTCCAACCGCTTCATCTGCAGTGAAATCTCTCGCCAGTGGGTACGGAGCTTCTGGTAGGTTGCCTTCAGGGATGTCTGCCGGTGATCGGTCTGCAACAGCGGTAGGCTGATAAAGTCCCAAGAAGTTTCGTATGACTCCCAGTCACACTTAGAATCACGTGTCAGTTTTGAAATGACTTCTAGAGCCAGATCGGTTGTTAGTTTATTATCAGAGAGCACGGGTATTTTACAAAGATGCTCAGACTCAAAATTCAAGGTTGGAGAAAGCGCTCCTAGTATATATCGCACAAAAGAGGTATTTAGTAAGCCATTGTAGAACAGGCACGTTGCTTCGTCTCCGAAAAAAACAGCAGAACCCGCCACATCAAAAATAAACCCGCCAGGGAAAAATCGAGTGGCGAAAGTTCCGCTTGATACCTTTGACCAGCTAACACAGGGTTTAAAGTAGAATTGTTGATTCTTTAGTCTTCCGCCCGGACGGGTCTTGTTTAACTCGTCATGAAACGCCTTTATTTCTTCTCCATCGTTTTCATAATTAATAACAAAATATTGATTTCCATACCAACGCCTAAAGCCCCCCCCCTTATTGTATGGAAACCACTTATACTCACTTTGCTGTGCGTCATCAAGCGATCCAATTTTCATTCCAACTATATCGCTTTTTACCTCATGCCATAGACGTAAAAAGCGATTGTTATCAGATGTCGTTGCACCTTGTCGTGGCTTCGAAATATCTTCCAATTTCTTGTTTGTTTCGAATAGATTCAACACCATAGCACTCACCCAATAGGCAATCGGGCTGCCGGGTATTTTCTTGAAGTCAGCAGCAGAAGCACGGTAGAGATAGTTTCCCATGGCTTTTTCGCTACCGTTTTTTCTGTTTTTTTCACTCATCGTGGCTCCTCCACAGGCACCACCTTGCGCCAGTAATTCATGTCATTCTCAAATCCATCAGGCACCGGCTTAAAGGGTCTGTCAGACGACCGATGGCTGGATTGGAACTGGCGCAGTGCCTGTATATCGATACATCCACTCACGAAATAATCGTAGATGCCACCTTTCACCCTGAGCAGATCACGCATCCAAGGATCCTGAAACGGTGCGCGAATGCGACTGTCGCCGTATTTCCGGTCATTGCACTGAATAATGTAGGCATGGATGTCGAGGGCCGCCGATTCAACCAGTACATTGAAGGAATTGGTATCGCGGTTCCATTCCGGCACGAACAGAGCATCCACTTCACCGCGCAACGCAGATCGGTACGCAATATTGGTGAGTTCGCTGCACACCAGCAGGGAAAAACGGAAATCACCGTGTTGGATTACTGGTGGAACCTTCCAACGCTTTTCCGGTTTCAGTTCAAGGTCGGCCAAGCGCTTTAGTTCCAGCTCTTCATGCAGCGCTGGATGCTGCTTGTCCTGTCGATAGACTATCAGTGAGGGAAACCCTAAGCCATCATGGGACAAAGCGGCCCAAACCTGATTGCGCACGCCTTTTTTTCGCACATGGAGGTATTCAATGCCTGCAATCAGAGAAATCCCCCGTCTATTCAACTTATGCGCCAAGCGCATGAACCATTGGGCAGGCAAAGATAGCTCAGGCAGGATAAAGTAATCCGTTCCTCTGGGTTGGGAAATGAGGCCATTCAACAATCGATTTAATCGAACATAGCGCGTCAGATCCGGGTCTGATTTTCGCATAACCGATGCCACCCAGCTTTTGTACTCTGTCTTCCAGCTGGAGACCGAAATACCGTAGCGAGGCTTTGATTTTTCATGCGGAATTTGCAGGGTTCCGTGTTTGTCCCAATGAGGCATGCCCTCATTGATAGAGAAGCCACGTGTTGCAAGAACAACGGCATGCATCTCGGCTTGGGTAGATTCCGAAAATGGATTCTTAACCAGCAGTGCCAGTTCGGTAAGGTTAAAGGGGCGTGTGGCAAAGAGCAGCCCGTTGGGTAGCTCCCTGAACTTTGTCCATTTGGCTAACTGCTTGATACCACCTTCTATGGAATCGGGCAACAGTTCACTTGAGCCGCCAGAAGAGATAACGTTCTTTTTCGTGATGATGCCCCTTTGAGCAACCATCTCTTTGGGCATGGAGATAAAACGGAACGGTATATGTGCCAGATCGAAGGAAAACAGACATTGATGCTCGGTCTTGAAGAGATCGACCGAAGGCGGCCAAGAGAGTATCGCGTCAAGGTCGCTTGGAAGATAATCTTCCATATGCGCCTTCCAAGCCGCTTTGGCTTCTCTCGATAGACGCGTTGGAAACGCCGCACTAATACTTTCCCGCACGCTTTGAAACAGATTTTTTCTCCAGCGGCTCATAAGGTCTGGTACCGCTTGGTCGGAGCAGGATTTGATGGATAGCGTGCAATCCTCTTCTACCCGCACACAGACTTTGTCCAATTCATCAAGGATTTGGCGTAGATACTCGAAATCTTCACAGGCTGTTGCCAAACGGATAACCCTGGGGAGGTAGAGCGCCAAGTCAAAAAAATGGGGTAAGACCAATACATGCTGAATAAAGGCGCGAAGAAAAGCATGTCGATGAGCCTGCCACGCATCAGGCGACAAGTCCCGCTCGTAGGCCTCAAAATCACGTAGCTTGATGGCGAAGCCCGCACGCCGCATGGTCAATACATCTGCCTTGCGCAGATTATCAGCGGTTTCACCGTCACATTGGGCGACGGTGACAAAATCGACACCGATTCTGGCAGGATCACGAGGAAGGTTGGGTAGGGCACGCCATTCACTGGCTTGTTGGTGAATCTGGTGGGCAATGGATTCCACCAGCCTCTTGCCCTGCTCTCCCACCAGCAGAAACACCTTGTTTTTGTCGTTGGCGAAGTGAATGCGGCTATCGCTCAGATAGGTTGGCTGAAACTGAATGTGCTTCTGTTCCTCATCGGTCCAGCACAGTAAGTTAAAGGAACGGTCAAAAACCCACTGCCATAGTTCTTTGGTTGAACGAAAATCCGAACTATTCTCCATCACCAGCAACACGTCATCCACGTAACGCCCGTAATACAAAGGTACGATCTGCTTTTCGATCAGTCTGTCCAGTTCAATCAAGGCCATATTGGCCACGACGGCGGAAGCTGGAAGACCGACCGGTAGACCTTTCTTCAGGGGAGTACTTTTCGCCCAAGCCTGCAGGGCATTGATGAATAAACGGTGAAGCTTTGTCTCCTCTTCGGTTAATAGCAGATCGAATAGCTTGTTGAACTCATTGAGCAGCATGAAGCTGGGATTTAACTCGTGATAAAAACTACTGACATCTGCCGTCAATGCGACGATTCTCTTACCGCCAGCCAAGGATGCACGCATGGTCTCAATGCCGTTATCACGCCAGTCCCTGAAGGGTTTGAGATAAGGCCTAAAAGATCCGAGCGACAGCGGATTGACATTGCCATTCTGTCGGCGACGCAGGCGATTTCCACACGCAGAGTCTGTCAGGTGCTTGTCGTATTGATGGCCCACTTTGAGCATCCACAATGCGGAGAGCACATGAAAATCCAAACTAGCCTGAGCCATCAGCCGAAATTCGGCCTTAGGCTTTTTTTCGTCGCCATGGCTTTCTGTTAACTTGCAGGCATGTTTCCAAGTATCCACAGGTGACGAAAAAATGAGACCGTCGTTATTTATGCCGTTTTCAGGCAAATCGATGGATTTAGGCACCAACGTCCATCCACCGAGAAAAGATTCTTCCTTGATCCATGCTTCATCCTTTCCTTCAAGCTTTGATTTCAAGGCATGTAAATGATCTGATAGTTGACGTTCGTAGTCGGCAATGGCCAGCAGCGAAGGCTGAGATGAATAATACAGATCTACCTTGGATTTTCGATAGGCGATACCAAGATCATGAAGAGAAAAGTTCATTTGAGCGCCCGCTCCAGCATTTCGATTTTCTCTGCTTCCGACTTTCCGTCGACTAAACGCACATAGGCACCTTTGTATTCAGCTCTATGCTGGTTTTCCAATACAAAAGCCGTTGTAGACACTACCTCTCCACCGATGCTGTCAAAGGCCCGCGCTCCAAGGTGTAACATTGATATGATTGTGCTCTGCCCCAAAATCCGGGCGCGAAGCTTCTCATATGACGATAAGAACATCCAACTCTGCATTGTTATCATAGCCACCGCTCCGGCAGACATAACCAGTTCGAGATTACGTTCAATGAAAACAGCAAAGAGATCGGACTTACTATCCGAATAATTGTCCTTCACCCAAGCTCCCAATCGTCCATTCATTCCTTTACCCCCCATATAGGGCGGGTTGGCAATTACTACATGGTACTTCGGGCTCAGATAGTCTGCCTGTTTTAGGGCCTGGAGGGCCTTCTGATGGGTATGGCTGAGGAGAAGTTGTCCGGCAACATCCTTGGCCTTCAGCGTCTGCAACACTTCCTCTACATCGGTTTCTTCGGGCCGAATCAGCGAACCAAAGTTGTCGGCTTCTTCGAACTGACGTAGGGTGGATTGCAATGGCAATGTGAACAGGTCTCGGCCCACGAAATCCAGGTATTCGGTGAGTTCCCCTTCTTCAAAGTGTATGTTTTCCAGCACGCAGATATTGGGCTGTATTGGCTTGCGCAAAAAACGTCGATGCTTGGCGCGGGCTTTCATGGTGAGCGCGAAGGCGGCCAATTCCCCGGCCCGCTCATCGATCTCGATGCCGTAGAGGTTGTGCTTCAAGATCTTTTTTGGAATCTCGGCAGGCTCGTAGCCCTCTTCCTCATAGATGGCATGAAGGAGATCAAAGGCATAAGTGAGCATATGACCCGAGCCACAGGCCGGGTCGCAAATCTTGATCTCCTCGGGGGAGTCGATTGGAAGGAAATCGGTCTCGGGGTTCTCGGGCTTGATGTAATAATCCATCTGATCGACCAGCTTGGAATGGGGTCGATTAAGCATCCACAGCCGACCCAGGGAGTTCTCCACCAGGTACCGCACAATCCAGTGGGGGGTAAAGAGCTGGGTGGCGGCGGGGATATTCTCCGGGGTGACTTTCTTGTTCTTCTTCAAGCCCGCGAAGACTTCGTCCTTCTTCTCCGAGATGTAGAACTGGTAGAGCCAGCCGATGACCTCCACGTCCTCGCAGACATCCGGTGTCAGGGCCTCACGGGTGTAGGCCAGGATGGAATTGCCCGAGAGGAGGTCGTCGGGCATCAACAACTCGGTGTAATCGGCGATGCGCTCGAAGAGATAGGGCATGGCCTGGTGGTAGTCGTTGCACGCGGCCACCAAGAGCAGTCGATACGCCTCGGCCTGGGGATCGGGGCTGGGAATCGAGCCATCCAGCAACGCAACGATCTGCTGCCGGACCTTCTCCGGCACCATCACCTCGTCAATGTGCCCCATTTTCGCTTCCGCCAGGATCTCCGGCTGAAACTGCCCCTCGGCAGGAGAAACCAACCCAACACGGGTATAGCGATTTACATCCATGAAACGAAGGGCGCAAAAACGGTTGAACCAGATGTAGGCCACCTTTTCAATGACCTGCACCTCACCATGGGCCACAATCTGCTCTTCGAGCTCCCGAACCGCCGGGGGATACTCACGCCGGGCCGCACTGTCCTCCGCCAGCACCAACTTCAGCTTTCCCGAAACCTGCTCCATCAAACTACGCCGGGCAAACTGGGCAAACTTTTTTAGTTTGGCGGTTTCCATTAGAGGTTCACCCGCTTTCCACTACGTATCTCCGCCAACAGCGCTTCCCGCATGGCCACGAGATAGACATCCACATCGGCTTCATCGGCCAACCAGGCCTTGTCATAGGGAACGGTAATAGAACGGCTGGATACATATTCTATGGGTGGTCCTGGATCAGGCGGTGAATCACCGGAGTTTGCGCCGGGTAGTGGGTCACCTGGAGCATTATTGGACTGTGCCCAGTTCGTCAGCTTGGACAATAGGTTTTGGTAGCCCGATTCCTCGAAGCGTCGAAGCAAATCGCGAACCACCGGGATCAACGTCTGTCGTTCCAAAGACGCTACGAACTCGCTGAAGGGGCGGGTAAGTTCCATCTGCTGGTCGTTGGTCAGTGTGCTGAACTCGTTCATGCCAAACAGCCGATCCTGAAGTACCCCGACGGCATCGGTGGCCTTCGTCACTTCGACTTCCATTTGATCCGCTATCTTTTTCTGGAGGGCATCGACCTGGGTCTTGACCTGCTGCATACGCTTACCCTTGAAGCACTCGGGATCGCTTAACACCTTCATCACCTGCGCTGCTTCGCCCCCGGCGATGTATTCGGCATTGGACTCCTGCACGCGCATTACTTTGTGGGCATCGTCGTATATGCTCTTCTGAGCGCCCCCCATGAACTTGCGCACGGGGTCGATGAGCTGTTCTTTCAGATCACACAGATCGTCCTCATGACGGGCCAATTCGGTTAGATACCAGGTGTAGGGTTTTCCACACACTGCCTCCAACTGCTCCAGGGCCGGTTTTAAGGCGTTCAGGAAGGGGTATTGGTTGGATTGTACCGCCAATGTTTCCAGTTTGTGTTTCAATTCCTGAAAGGCAAGGCCGGTTTCCTTCCCCAGCGCCTTGGCTTCACTGGTGCTGGGGGGGGCGTCAAAAAATTCCCCATGGAAATCTTTGAGGCCACGTACCTGGGATGCGGTAAAGGCGACCTGGGGATCGAGCACCACATTGGCATGGGCACGGGTATTGCGCAGTGCCTGTTCGAGTTCATCCTCTTCGAGGAGATTGCCATCGGTCCGCACCTCGACTTTGCCTCGGGCACAAAGATTGGCAAGGGTACAGAGCACGGCGGGGTAGGACCAGCCATAGGGTTTTCGCTCAAACTTTTCCAGCAGGCCCTTCAGGGTCGTGCGGACACCGCCCCGCCCATTGCTCTGGATGAATGAGAGCAACTCTTGTTCAGATTCCGCCAGGGCGGTCACATCGCATCCAAACAGGCTTCCTTCGGAATGCTTGAGGTGTTTGGCAATGTCGTTTTCGGTATAGGTGACATCGCGCAACATGCGCAAGTTGGGGTAGACCCGTGAAATCAGCTCATGAAATCCCCGTGTGATGCGGGTCAGGGCGTCTTCTCCACCGATATCCAAGTCGTTGCCCGATGCTATGAGTTTGGCCTTGCCCAGGAGGTCCCGGACGCGCTGCTTGAGTTCCCCTTCCCGCTCCCGGTTCTGGAAGCCCTTGTCGGTCAGGATGCGTTTGATGGCCTCCTGCTGGGTGATGGAGATGTTCTGCCGGATGTATTTATCGGTGCGCTTATACATCAGGAGGTCGCGCACCAACCGCTCATCCGGTGGCATAATCACCAAGAGCTCGTCGCGACCCATACTCTGCATACGGAGGGTGTCCACACTTTCCGCGTTTTCGTGGAAGGGGCTGATGATGTGAATGGCCAGTTCCTGCTCCCGGCCATGAACGCGATCATCGAGCTTCCTCGAAAAGAGGTAGTCCTGACCGTTTTCGTCGTAGCGAATCTTCCGGTCTTTGATGACTTGCTCGAAAACTATTTTTTCCAGCTCGGTAGCCACGTCACCTGATTCGACCTCGGTGTTCTTTATCTCCTCTTCGACATCCTTTTCCTCGTCGGTGAGGTAGTTGTAGAGATCGCCGTTGCGCTGGATGTAGGTCTGTTGCTCCAGGAGGCTGAGCGCCTCCTCCACATCCTTCCTGAGCTGGGGGAGGTTCTGGTCGAAGCGGTCCAGCATCAACACACACAGATTGCGGACGGTGGGCTTGAACTCCTTGACATACTTCACCAGAAAGAGGGCCTTCAAGAGGCGGATGGCGAAGGTATTGTCCAGATGCTTTTCTGACTGAAACACGGCTTGCTGAATATTCGCCTTCATGGCCGTCCGTATCCCCTCAAACATGAGGTCAAAGGTGGCAAGCTGTCCCGTTTCATGGTCACGGATCTGAACGGCAACCTGCTGGAACACCCCAAGCATGGACCGTGCTCCCACCGAGCTGTGCTTGCCTTCGAAGGCATTGTGCGTGGAAAGATTCTGAATGGCCGATTGAAACAGATCAAACTGGTAGGGGATGAAGGGGTAGCAGTGAATGAAGTGATCCCGGTCCTTAAAATTCCGATAGGCGTGGGAGCCATCGGCGAAATCGAAAAGGGTCTTAACGTTGTTTTCCTGGTCGTGGAAAATCTTGGTGAGACTTTCAACACCGCTGTCATTTTTAGTCAGCAGCCGTTTCTGGATGACCTCGGCCACATCGGCGTTGGTAAGCTTCATGCGATTGGCGAAGCGTGCCTGAATCTTGGTGAAGTCATTGCTCTCCTGCTTGCCCATTTCGCCGACGACGGTATTCATGTCTTCCTGGGCAGTAACGATGACCCAGGCGCGGCCACGACACTTGGTGGCGAGGCTTTCGGCGATGGTCTGAAGGTTGGTCATCAATTTGGTGTTGCCAGCAATATACTGGCCGACTTCATCCACGAAGAAATTCAGCCTGAAATCCGGCGATTGCTGGTTGACATAGGCCTCAACCTGGTTGGCGAAGTCTTCGATAGACACGCGATAGTCGCTACGGTACTTGTCCAGAATACCCTTTGCGGAATCTGCGTCCGCGCCGGATACCTGGGCATAAGCTTTGGCGATGCTGGCGGATTCCAACAGGGCTTGCTCGCGGCCCCGTTCCCAGGGAATACCGGCTTGGGCCTCAAAAGCGGTCTTGAACTTTTCGTACAGATCCCGGCTGTCCAAATCGCGCTCGAAGCGGGCGATGTGTCCCTGTTTACCATAGTATCCGCACATCTCATCGAAAACCTTAACAAAGACAGATAGGAGGGCATCAATCTGGTCCTTGCTGATTACATCCGCCTTCTGGTCGATGTTGAAGAGGATGCTTTTTGACGGAATCTTGGCTGCCTTGCTGAGGTCGGCACGGAGGATTTCGTTGTCTTTGCATTTCGGCAGAAACACATCAAGTGCGGGGGTGCCTTCTATCTCGCGATTTTCCAACAGGAAGGCGAGCATCTTCAGCAGGTGGGATTTACCGGAACCAAAGAAACCGGATACCCATACCCCGTTTGCGTTCTCGTAGTTATTGTACGCATCGAGAAAAGACTCCAGTCGCTTCGCGACCTCGTTGGTCAATACGTACTCTTCGATTTCAAGGAGAAGGCTCGCCTCGTCATCGGCCTTGATGACCCCCTCGATTGGACGGTCTACCGGCTTCGCAAAAATGCTTTTCAGCTTCATCAGAACTCCCTCGTTTATGCCTCACAGTCGAATATATTGAATGCCCGATAGTATTTTCCTGTTAACCGCCCGAAGAGATTCAACGATGCACCGGATTCCAGCGAGTGGGTATAGGTGCCCGGAAAAAACAGGACGGTGGGCTTCTCTTTTGCCGTGCTTTGCAGATTTTCCAGCAAATTGTGGGACCGAATGTAGGGAAACGTGGCCCCCACACCGCTCAGAAACATTACATCGAAGTCCGCGCTATCGATCTTGCTGGCAATGGCGGGTACGAAGTGCTGTTTCATATCGAGCACGTTTTCAAGCAGTTCCAGAATCTCATCCTTGGCGACGGAGGCTTCCATCTCCAGGACCTGCTCCCAGATTCCCCGGTCCCGCAAGAGCTCGACAGACAGGTCATAGAGATTAATTTCCAGTACCCGAATGCCCTTGTTTTCGAGGCCCTTGACGAGTTGCCGTTCGGTCCGCTCCATCTCTACAGCCTCTTCCGGCTTGTAGGGGCAGATAAAGAAGGGGACTTCATTGCCAAGCCCCTGCATCTTGAGGAAGCGCTGCCCGGATATCACGGCGAGCAAGTGTTGAAATCGCTCGGGGATGGGGCTTTTCTCAATATCCGGATTCATTGCGTCTACCTTCTCAAGTCTGATTCGAAAACAGGAAACCGCTGCACGTCTTGGCGATGGCCTGGGGGAATTGCTTCCAGCAGTGCGGGTGTTAGCAGTGCTGCATGAATGGTGTTTCCCGGCGTCAGGAGATCAGCTTCCCGTAGGATTTTGAACAAAACCTGGCGTAGCTTGGCCCTGGTACTTGGCCGTATTTCGTCCAACTCAGGATGCCAATCCGATTTCCGGTTGAAGAAGGCATCGAATTCTTCCTGGGGGAGGTCGGTTTTCAGGCTGATATACCGCTCCCGAAGCACCTCGACCCCGAACTCGGCAATGAACGCGTGGCGTCGACAAATCGCCATCCACAGGAGGTAGCCTTGCTCCTGGGTGCTGCCATGCACGAGCAGCTCCATTTCCGGGGGAGCGAGTGTCTTCAAGCGGGAGATGATCACGCGACAAACAGTTTTCGAGGTCTTTACCGTCCTGGTCTGTAGCAGGTTTTCGTCAAGCACCCGATCTCGCACGCTATTCCAGTCGTTGTCCTCAAGATAGAGCTCGGCCAGCTTCACCGACTCCTGATGGAGGAGGGTCCCCGTCGTAAAGGACATGCTGTACTGATCTGGTTTTACCAATGATTCCGTACTTTCGTATTCACCAACAAGCTCAAAAGCGGGTTTGCAGCCCCAGACATAGCCAGCACCAAGGGAGGCCAAGTATGCCTGGTCCGCTTGATGGTCAGTGCTATACATGCTATGGGTAGCCCCCGATGGTATGACCCTTCCCAAGGCCGCCGAAAATTACGCTCAAAAATCGAAATCTAAGTGTCCCGAATATAGCACAAACTGCCATGGGTTCGAGTATAAGCCCTTAGTGCCTTACATTTGAATAAGGGCAAAAAGCAACAAGAAGTTTCATGCGGCCATATTCATAAGTTGTTGTGTAGAAGCAGTTAAGAGTGCGTTCAATGTTGAGGTCAACTCTCGTCCTTTTTGTGTGAGTTGATACTT
>JAJRPE010000547.1 GCA_024280935.1 Candidatus Hydrogenedentota bacterium | reverse complement strand
AGCGCCACCTTATCCAGGTTGCCCGATTCACTCGTGAGGAGGGCGCACATGAATTCGACGGGATAATTGGCCTTGAGATAGGCGGTCTGGTAGGCGACAAAGGCGTAGGCCACACTGTGGGATTTATTAAAACCGTAGCCCGCGAAGGTCTCGATCTTATCCCAGATTACGCCAGCCAGCGCCTTATCAATGCCATTGGGCGCACAGCTCTCAACAAACTTTTTCTTCTGCTGATCGAGAAGGTCTTTCTTCTTTTTGCCCATGGCCCGGCGGACAATATCGGCTTGCCCCAAGCTGAATCCTGCGCAGGCCTGCACCAACTGCATGACCTGCTCCTGGTAGACGGCGATACCATAGGTCTCTTCCAGAATGGGCTTGGTAAGGGGGTGGTCATATTCGATGCTCGCGGGATTGTATTTTCCCTCGATATATTTGTCAATAAACTGCATCGGCCCCGGACGGAACAGGGCCACCAGGGCGCTCACTTCCTCCAGACTCTGAAGGCCAATACGCTTGGCCAGGTCACGCATGCCCGAGCTTTCCAACTGGAACACGCCGGTCGTCTGTCCAGAGCGCAACAATTCGTAGGTGGTATTGTCATCGCAGGAAATATTGTCGATGTCGATTTCGACGCCCCGGCCTTCTTTGATGAGCCGAACCGCCTCGTGAACCACCGTCAGGGTGCGCAGACCGAGGAAGTCCATCTTCAAGAGGCCGACTTCCTCGACGCATTTCATTTCCACCTGGGTGGCGACGGTATCTGAATTTGACGCTTTATAAAGGGCCACGTGGTCGGTGAGGTCGTGATCACAAATTACCACGCCCGCCGCATGGGTGCCGCAGTTGCCAATGGTGCCTTCAAGGCGCTTGGCAAGGCGCCAGAGCTTGTTGACCTGCGGATCCTCCGCGATAAGCAAGCGGAGCTCTTCAACCTTCTCTTCGGCGTCTTTCAGCTTTATTTTAAGCTCGTCGGGGACCAGTTTGGCGATATGGTCCACATCCCCATAGCTCATGCCAAGGACACGCCCCACGTTTCGAATCACGTTCTTGGCGAGCATGCGGCCAAAGGTGATAATCTGGCTTACATTTTCGCGCCCATACTTTTCATAGGTGTAGGCGATCATCTCTTCCCGGCGGTTATAGCAAAAATCGATGTCGAAATCGGGCATGGATACGCGCTCTGGATTAAGAAAGCGCTCGAAGAGGAGGTTGTACTTCATGGGGTCGATGTTGGTGATATAGAGGGTGTAGGCCACGATGCTGCCCGCACCGGAACCACGACCGGGACCAACGGGGATGCCCTCCTGGTTCGCAAAGCGAATGAGATCCCATACCACCAGGAAGTAATCGACAAATTTCATGCGCTCGATGATGCCCAACTCAAATTCAGCGCGATCAAGATAAACCTGGTCGGGCGTTTCGCCGTAACGCACCTTCAGTCCCTCCGTGACCAAATCGGTCAGGTAGGTCAAGGGCGTTGCGCCATCCACGTAGCCGCCGTCGGGATAGTATGCGGGGATGAGGCTCTCGCCGAGGGGGATTTCCAGGTTGCATCGCGCGGCGACCTTGAGGGTGTTGTCCACCGCCTCCGGGCAACTCTTGAAGGCCTCGCGCATCTCCTCTTCCGTGCGGAAATAAAATTCCTGCGTGGAAAAACGAAAACGCTTCTCGTCTTCGAGGGTCGTTCCGGTCTGTACACAGAGCAGGGCCTCATGAGCCTCGGCATCCGCCTTGTCGATGTAGTGGCAATCGTTGGTGGCGATCACCATCAGGTCGTAGTCTTCCGCCAACTGGCGCAGGGCGGGGTCCACCTTCTCTTGCTCTTCGATGCCATGGTGCATCAGCTCGACCAGGAAGTTGTCCTTGCCAAAGATCTCGATGTAGCGTTCAAGCTGCTTTACCGCGAGGTCCATGTCATCCTGGAGAATAGCCTGAGGCACGCGGCCCGCCAGACAGGACGTGGTGGCGATAAGGCCCTCGCTGTGTTTCGCCAAGAGCGCGTCGTCTACGCGGGGCTTGTAATAAAAGCCTTCCAGATAGCCCTTGGAACTCAGCTTGCACAGATTGTGATACCCCGTCACATTTTCGCAGAGCATCAGAAAATGGTTGCTGGTCTTCCCCAGATACTTTTGGCGCGTGTCTGTTAGATCACCCGGAGCTACGTAGAGTTCGCAGCCGATAATGGGCTTGATGCCCCGCGCCTTGGCCATCTGGTAAAACTCGACCGCGCCAAAGAGGTTGCCGTGATCCGTCAGAGCACAGGCTTCCATGCCATATTTTTCGCAACGGTCCAGCAGTTCTTTGGTCTTGCAAGCGCCGTCAAGAACGCTGTAATCGGAATGGACATGCAGATGAACAAAGCCGGAACTCATTTATTCATGTTCTCCCACAACAAGGCGAGTGCCGCCTCGGATATCTGTTGTTTTATCGATTCGCGATCCCCCTCGAATTCGTGCCGCGCCACCTCCGTCGCCGATGTCCGCGCCACAGCCATATAGACCAGCCCCACCGGCTTTTCGTCGGTGCCACCGCCCGGCCCGGCAATCCCGGTAACCGCCACAGCGAAATCGGAGCCAAACTGCGCCCTCGCTCCCTCGGCCATGGCCAAGGCAGTCTGCTGACTCACGGCCCCGTAAAGCTGCAAGGTATCCTCCGGCACGGCCAGCAAATTCATCTTTACTTCATTGCGGTACGCCACGATGCCGCCTACGAAGGGTGCTGACGCGCCGGGAACATTGGTGAGGCGGTGGGCAATGAGTCCCCCGCTGCACGATTCCGCCGTAGCAACTGTCTTCTCCGTATCACCAAGGAATTGGATGATTTGGTGCTCAAGTTGCGGGGTCATAGGGGGCGGAATCCTCAAGGTTGGCACAACCGTAGCATCGGTACTGTGGGCAGCGCAAGAGCAAAAGGCGGCCGAATGCCATTTTTGACCGAGCTTGCCCCTTGTGCTTTCCAGGGCACCCAAGTATACTATTGACAATGAGCTATGTAATCTTGAAAAAACTGAAGCGGATGATGGGGCGTTTCGCCTGTCTACCTTTGGTATGCACGGTGCTTGCGCTTGTCATGTCGGGTCCAGACTTCCTGCTTCCTTCCGCATCGGCCGCAGAAGAAGTATCCCCGCGCTCCATCGGTACGTCCCACATGAAGAGCCGCCGAAATGCTGCGGCCAAACGACGGCGCGATATGGGCCTGAAGACGTACCAGAGTGCATCTGGAACGCCGACCCTGACCAATCGGAGTTCAAAATATCGACGGAAGAGTGAATACCGAGAGGTACAACTCAAGTTCGATCCTATTGTGATACTTCCAGAGTACCGAAAGAGGCCGAGGCGTAGCCCGCATACTTACGCCTCCAAAGACTATGCCAAACTAATTTCTCACTATGGGAAGCTGTATGGCGTGGAAGAAAGCCTTATTTACGCCGTCATCAAGGTGGAGAGCAACTGGAACCCCCGTGCGACCTCCACGGCGGGGGCCTGCGGTCTCATGCAGCTCATGCCCGGTACGGCGGGCGAGATGGGTGTAACAGATATCTTCGACCCGGCGCAGAACATAGCGGGCGGGACCCAGTACTTGGCCAAGATGCTTCAGCTTTTTAAGAATGACACGACGCTGGCCCTGGCCGGCTACAATGCGGGACCGGGCAACGTAAAAAAATATGGCGGTGTCCCCCCATTCAAAGAAACCCAAAATTACGTAGTTAAGGTCCAGCAGTATGCGGGTGGCAGCGGCAGCCTGAAGCCCCCTCGCTTCCCCAAGATGCAGGTGGCGAATTCTGGAAGCCCCTCACGCCGCCCTGGCCCCGGACAGCCGCCCCGTGGACAATACGCCTACCTCATCCAATTCCACAGCGGCCTGAGTCAGCCCGCCGACAAGGTGGAAGACAAGGATCCGTACTATTTTATCGAATACGGTCGCCGTTCCTACTCGGTGCGCAAAGATTTGGTCAAGGAAATTGTAAAAAACGACGCGTAGGCGAATTTGGCTACGCCCACGCCGCCAGCAACGCGTCCACTTGAGTCCGAATATCAGCTTCGATGTCCTTGAGGGCGGCCGCTTCTTGAAGATGTCGGCACGCCTCGGATCGCTGTCCTTTCGCATCGAGCAATTGTGCCAGGTACAGGCGGGGTGTGGCGGACGCGGGGTTGGCGCTCACTCCCGCTAGAAGCACTTCCACGGCACCATCAACATTTCCCTGATTCACCTGAATATCGACCATCATGTATAGCGCCTCCAGCGCGCTGGGGTCGCTCATTAGCGCACGCCGGGCATAGCGTTCGGCGGTTGCCAACTCCTGCCGCTGACTATAGAACTCTGCTGCGGACAAGAAGCCCGATACCTGCTGGCCGCCAGGAAGTTTTTTGGGACAGTAGAATGCCCCGTAGGCCAAGCCTGTGGGCAAGGTGAACTCATCGAATTCCAGTGCGTAGCCCTGAAAGTCTTCCTTGTACCACTCGCTGCGGTGTAGTTCTGCCGGGTTGCCATATTGCTCCGGGTGATCCCAGCCTTCGCCAAGTGGGATATTAACGATGAGCATCTGCTTCGCCTTGGTGTAGAGTGTTTCCACGACCAACTCGGCCTCGTCTTTGTGCATATGTTCGATTACGTCCCCGGCTATGATGAGGTCATATTCATCGAGTCCATCGCACAGGTCACGAATATCGCCGATCATAATGTTGTCGTAGAGCGCCCGCTGGTGATCCAGGATATAGGGCTCGAAGTACTCCACCGCATCAATGCGCGTGGTCCAATCTTCTGGACGAAAACGGCCATTGAAGGCATCGAGGTATTCGCGACATAAATAGCCCCACTTGCCAAAACCGCAGCCCACATCCAACACGGATTTCGGCTGAAGACCAATTATTTTACTAACACAAGGCGTGATCTGAAACTGAATGCTAACGGGCACCGTGCTTCCCCTTCGCGTATATTGGGTTCAAGGACTACCTCGGTTTATCGACACGCCGACCCACAGCTTGAGGGGGAATTATTTGGCATCTGCTCGGGGACTGACGCGGAGCAAAGAACTCGGGTACGCTAAAAAGCGGTTCATCCGGTTGAAGCGTACATCTAACCCTCGTACATCATTCATAAGAATTTGTAGAAGAAGGTTCTATTGTACTCATCCGTGTTGGACATGAATCGCTAATGAGATTCAACGTTACGT
>JAJRPE010000546.1 GCA_024280935.1 Candidatus Hydrogenedentota bacterium | reverse complement strand
GACCGACGCGATCAAAGTACTGGTGACGCGCTTTAAGCAGGCGCCAGTACGCTAGTGGCAGGGCGGCCTTGGGGAACTTTGGGGTCCAGGCAAGCATCAGGCGTCCGGGAGTTTCAGCGGCGTTTCGGAGACGATAATTCCGTCTTCATCCGCGTAGAGATAGTGGCCCGGCTCGAAGGTGACGCCCGCAAAGCGCACCGGGACGTTGCGATCACCCAAACCCCGTTTCTCCGTCTTGCAAGGATGGGTACCCAGAGCCTTTACGCCCAAGTCCATCTCGGCAATATCCGCCGAATCCCGGATGCAGCCGTTGATCACGATGCCCGACCAGCCGTTCTTCACGGCCTTCGCCGCCAGCCTGTCGCCCAGCATGGCCCGGCGCATGGAGCCGCCGCCATCCACCACCAGCACCTTGCCTTCGCCCGGCTCGGCCACGCATTCACGGACCTTGCTGTTGTCTTCGAAGGCCTTGATCGTCTCAATGACACCGTGAAAAATAGTTCGTCCGCCAAAGTCGCCAAAGGGTTCTTCCGCGATCTGGACGGTGTCGGAAAAGTGATCGCAAAGATCGGCTGTTTTAAGTTCCATCGTCATTCTCCAATTAAGTCAGGAGGGCGGTTTTTCCTACCCGCCACAAGACACGCTTTGCTCAAGCCAATGCACGCGGAGCACGGAAGAACACGGGAGGCCTTGGCTGGCATCACGCTACCTTTGTTGCGGACTGGAAAGTCCGCACTCCTGCCCATTAAGTCAGGAGGGCGGGTTTTCCTACCCGCCACAAAACACGCCTTGCTCAAGCCAATGCACACGGGGCACGGAAGAACACTGGTGACCTTGGCTGGCATCACGCTGCCTTTGTTGCGGACTGGAAAGTCCGCACTCCTCCCCACCATGAGCACCTATCGTGCTTCTCATGATCGAATGCATTAAAATCAAGGGCTGATTGAGTGTAGCAAGGAGCCGGATCCCGGCACAAACGACGGGAAGGCTCCATAGGTACAGGTGCTCCCCTATGATCGAGACGATGACAAAATCCGCTCCTGGGGAAAGGAAGCGCTCTCTCATGGCACATTTGGACGCGAATCCATTCCGTCCGGATTGGTGGCTGCGAAATCGCCATGCCCAAACCTGCTGGAAAAAGGTGGGTTGCGTGTTCGGGCGAGAATCAACCCACCCCCAGCCCCTCCGAGGAGGGGAGCCTTTTCGGTTCCGTGAACGCTTACATAAAAATACAGCACATGGGGGTTACGGTCCATCCCACAGGGTTACCCAGCCATTGGCCTGAGCACAGGCTAGTTCCACCTGGCCGTCACCATCAAAATCCGCGAGTATTGGCATGCCCATGGACTGCCCGGTCTTCAATCGCCAGACCATCCGTGGCGCGTTGTCACCATCGTCTCCCAGCGCGATGATTTCACCGTGGCTGGTGCCGAAGACAAACTCGTTGCGGCCATCCCCATCCACATCGCCGCTGATCACGTCGGAGCAGGTGGCCTTCACGTCAAACTCCCAGCGCAGGGCACCCGTCCGGGCATCCACGCAGGCAAAGCGTCCATTTTGTCGACCAAAGCCCATAAGCCAGGTGCCGTCCGGCAATGTCAAAAAGGCCTCACGACCCGAACGGTTTTCGCCGGGCGGCGGAGTCTTATACCAATAGGGATCGGCCTTGAGCGACATGCCGCCTTGGAAGTAATGGCCGCCTACGAGACACACCTCGGGCACCGTACCGGGGCCCTCCAGAATGGCCGGGTAGGTGTAGAGTCCCTGACTTGGCTGATCGAAAATGGTGGGGGGGAAGCTCGGTCCCAAAAGCAGGTCGCCCGTAGGGCCGTCGGCCACGCAATAGTAGTCGGGATTGGTGAAGACCAGGTCTTCCTTCCCGTCGTCGTTGTAGTCGAAGGCCGAGGCATCGTTCACGCTGGGACCCCAGTAACGCTCCTTGCTCGCTTCGCCTTTTTCCCAGAGCATCGCGCCCGTTTCGCCGTCCATGCCCACGCTGCGAACGAGGGGCGTACCTGCCCAGACGTAGAGATCCGGTGTGGGCTTGCCCGTGAGATGAATAGTGCGGGTGTAGGCCTTTCGGGGCTGGGGCAGTCCTGTGCGCATGGCTTCGGGAAAACGGGTGGACCAGAGTTCCTTGTCGTCGAGGCTCGGCGTAAGGACGCGCACCAGCGGCAAGGTGGTGGGTGTGATGTGGGTCAGCGCCAGATTCAGTCGTCCATCGCCATTAAAATCCGACAGGGAAGGCAGGCTTGTGGATTCATAGCTGCGCCATGGGGTTGTTTTCCCGGGGGCCACCGTCAATACCGTAATTTTTGGCGCTTGATAGAGGATAAGCTCCTGATATCCATCGCCCGTAAGGTCGCCCGCGAGTAGAACCGGTAGAGCAGGGCCGACGAGGGCGGGTACCTTGCTGAAATCGGGGCCCGGCGGGGGCGGCTCAACAACAGGGAGTGTAGCAAGCGCGACCGTAGCATTGTCTCCGATAATGATTCGTCGAAATGTGCCATCGCCCAGTGCCACGATGGCCCCATGGTCCAACGCACGAACATTTTTCTTTTCCCATGCAACGATAACGGAGTCACCCGTAACATCCAAGAGCACCGCCCCATCCAGTTGGACCTTCGTGGGGTCGGTTGACCGGTTGCCGAGTATTTCTGCGGCACCATCCTCATCCAGGTCAACGTATTGGGTTGCGATGACACCGGGAAAACGATAGTCCAAGCTCCCTGTGACCGCGTCGTAAATTCGCGTCAGCCAGGTGCCCTTGTTTTCACTGTTGTACATGGAGACCACGATCTCCAGATCTCCGTCGCCATCTACATCGGCATAGGGCGGCTCGGGCCAGGTGGTCACAACTTTGCCCGTGGTGACACTCTCCGCCCATCCCTGATGCCAGGCCTTTTCCATGGTGCCATTCTTGTTCAGCAAGACTTCGTGGTGTTGCGAAAAATTGGCGATACAGAGGAAGTCCTCACGCCCGTCGCCATCCAGATCGACGAAGCGGGTGTAGCCATAGCTGCGCACATTGGCCGGGTTCACGTCCCATTTCGCAAAGTCTTTGAGGGTGCCTTTCTGGGCATCGAGAAACCACGCACGGCTGTGGGTTTGAATCACCAATTCATTCACGCCATTGCCGTCGAGATCCGTTTGGTGGAAGGTGGGATAGCAGGTGTATTCGCTGAAGTCGTAACGCCACCGCTCTGTTGGTACACCGCTTTCACCGAAGGAAAAGAGGGCGCAGTAGCCATTTTTTGGATCGGGCGGATACCCCATCATCACCACGAATATCTGCTGGCCGGACTGGTCCGGCAGGTAGTTTCCGACGTAGAGGTTCCACGAATAGGACATGGGTTCCACATCGTAACGCCACCGCACCGCGCCCGTTTCCAGGTCCACCAGCACCGCAGCCGCGTAGGGTGTGGCAGGCCGCCCCGCTTTCAGCAGGATTTCCTCTTTTCCGTCACCGTCCAAATCCGCCAGGCGCACGATGGTTTCAAAATTCAGGCCCGCAGGATGGGACTTCCACCGTTGGGTGCCGCTTGTGTCGTAGGAATAGAGCGCACCCGCCGCCACAAACAATCCCACGTCTTCCCCACCGATTTTGGTGTTTTGAATCGTCGCCCAGCCCCGTCCCAAGTCATGGCGAGCCACCACACGCGGCGCGGAAGCCATGGTGCCCGGCATGGGCTGTTGGGCTGTGAGATAGGGGTTTTGACGGGGTTCCAGCCAACTTCCGGGTGGGGATGCGACAGCAGACGAGGCTAAGCCAAGCGCAAGGATTACCAATACATACGCTTTAGTTCGCGCATGGAAAGGACTTCTCGTTCTCACGTTCGGCCTGGGAATACAGGTCACGATGCGCTGCGTCGAAGGTTTTGGTCGCACGATTGAACTCCTAAAGCGAGCGTTGCCACAACCCAAGATCGAGGGCAACGGGGGAGGGATTCGAAGCGACGACCTTCGGGTTATGAGCTGAATCCAGCCCAAATCACTAACCCCTTGAAATCTTTATAACTTACGATGACGCAACGCGTTCACCTCGTTGACCTCAACTTCCCATAGTGCCCATGTTTGCCATGTTTGTCAAATCATAAGTAACAATTTGTGACTAAATTCGTAATCGTTGTTGCCTCAGTCTCAATAAGCAATCTCCAGTTCATTCGTCTTCACGCATTTGCAGCCATCGTCTCCCTTTCTCCGTAAGCCGGTAACGTTGCGTCGGGCTTCCGGGAGCCTCGGGTTGGGTACACTCGAACAAGCTGGTTTCAAGGGCTGGATTCAGGTAGTTCTTTCATAAGGCTCTGCCGTTCCAGCGTAGTTCAGCGTGCTTCCGGTATACATCAACGTTGCGGGATTACGAAGGTGACCCGGCGCGTCTTCGACCTCGCTTCACCCCAGGCTAAGTTCCGTCATCCACTTCGTGGATTAAAAGAGCACTCGTTTTTTCGGTTTTACCGGTGATACCGGCCCATTTTAGGGGCCTCCTCATACCCCCGGCTCTGCCGATGCTTGCTGATTCCTGGCCAATCCGATGGCAGAGCCGGTGTTAGCCAGGATTTAGAGGATGACTTGGTATTCAAGGGGGCGGCGTTGGGGTATTCGCGATTCATATTTCTGGCCCAAGTATTGGTCAAGTTGCTTTTCACAACCCCACACCCACAAGCTCGACCAGGAACCGACTGTGCGTGTAGGTGGCACCCTTGGGTGGCTTTTGTGAAGTGCCTGGTTTGTTCCATGCGCCCTGTGAAGAAGCCATTTACTTCACCGACGACCTATTCGGAGATGCCATCAGTCTTTCATTGACCTCCGCGTCGCTTCGGCGGTACCGTATCGGGAATAGCAATAAGGAACCAGCATGAACAAACGCACCAACACCACCCTCACCATGTTTTTTGATCACATGGCCCGTCATCATGGGCTAACTCACTGGTGGCCGGGGGAGACGCCCTTCGAGATCTGCATAGGGGCCATTCTCACGCAAAATACCGCCTGGATAAACGTGGAGAAGGCTATTGTTAATCTCAAGCGGGGAAAGCTTCTTACCCCGCGAAAGCTCCTTGCGGCGGACATCGAAACCCTGGAGGCGACGCTGCGTCCCTCGGGATACTTTCGCCAGAAGACGATTCGGGTGCGATTGTTTGCCCAACACCTTGTCGACCACTACGGCGGCAGCGTGGACCGCATGGCCAAGCGCCCGCTGGAGGAACTCCGTCCCGAACTTCTCGCATTGAAGGGTATTGGCCCCGAGACGGCGGACGATATTTTACTCTATGCGTGTGGGAAACCGGTCTTTGTGGTGGATGCCTATACCCGCCGGATTTTCAGTCGGCACGGCCTTGTGCCGCACGACATTAAGTATGAAGACCTCCGCGCCTTTTTTGAGCGGAATATGGACAATGATGTGGCTTATTTCAAGGAATGCCATGGACTCATCGTGTGGACCGGAAAAGACTTCTGCAAGACGAAACCGAATTGCACGGGGTGTCCGCTCGAACCATTGTTGAAGCGCGGGCAGCCGAAGGCGGGGTGAGCCGATAAAATTGACTTAGCCCACGCGAGACTTCCAGTAGTCTGGAGCTTTTCGAACGTGCATAACGGCGACGACAAATATACTGTCTTGCTCGACGGCGTAGAGGATGCCATAGGGAAACCGATGTGTTTGGCATCTCCGAATATCCCGGCGGAGT
>JAJRPE010000545.1 GCA_024280935.1 Candidatus Hydrogenedentota bacterium | reverse complement strand
TATCCGTTGATGCCTCGACTACACCTGAGATTGGATATGCGTGTTGTCTTTGAGGAAGAACCCGTGTTCGATACGCTGGATTCTGTGGACACCCATCTGGGCGCGAGCATACGTTTTGATTTTTGATGGCGGCCGCTGCGTTTTTTACATCAACCCATGAAGTAGAGGTACCATTCGTATGAAATTCTGGCCAGTGGGCGTTGCCCGCACCGCAGAGTTTGCCGTCGGTCTGACCTACCTGGTCGCGGCGTTGTTGAAAGCCCAGGACATTAATGGCTTTCTTCCCCAGATATACGCCTACCAGATTGTCGAATCCAATGGCGCTTTGGTGTTTATTGCCTTTGTTGCCCTCGCTTTGGAAACAGCTTTAGGCGTGGGCATGGTGCTTGGCACACCCTGTCGCCGACTGGTCTTTGGTTTGGGTGCGGCCATGCTCTGCTTCTTTACGGGGGTTATTCTCTATGCCTGGCAGATAAACGGGCTTGAAGATTGCGGGTGTTTTGGCAAGGTAAAGTTTACGCCACCGCAGGCCATAGGAAAGAACCTGTTCATGCTGGCCCTGACCGGCTTGGCGTACTATGGACTGGTTTGGCGCGGCTCGTCTGCGTCTCCCATGAAGGGCGGTGCGCTCCGTGTGGGTATCGCAGTATGTCTGGCTGCGGTCCTTTGTGTGGGTGTTATTCCGCAATTGGGCCTCTCCACACCTGCGAATGGGGCGTCTGGCGGCGGAGAGGAGGCCGGATCATCCGAAAGGACCGATGTGGAATCGGGACCCTTCGCGGGCTATGTGATTGAGACCGAATTCGGCCAAACCTATGATCTGGGGAAGGGTGATTACCTCGTTGCACTCCTGAGTATGACCTGTGATCATTGCATGGACTCCGTGCCCCAGCTCAACGAATTCATGTTTGATGATACCTTGCCGCCCCTGCTGGCCATATGTCTGGAACCCGAGGCGGGGAGCATGGCGGAGTTTCGGATGTTTACACAGCCCCAGTTTCCCATGCACTCACTTGGCGGAAACAGCCTGTCGTTCTTCCCCCTGTTGGAGGATGCATCCGCCCCGCCCCGACTCGTCTATGTGCGCGATGGTGTGTCGCTCCAGTCCTGGGAGGAGGAGATGCCTGATTATGAGACGCTGATTGGCGCTTTGGAGGGTGCCGGGTTTGAGCCGCAGGAAACCCAATAGCGGTGGTGCTTGCAAAGGTCTCAGGTGCCATGCTGATAGATTTCAGGCGCTCGAAATCCGTTGAGTTGCTGGTTCGAGGATCAGGAATTGATTTTTTCGTACAATGTTTCGGGAGCGATATCGGCACCATTGGGCCAAGCTATTGTGCCTCCTTCAATGCGTGCCTTTGTAAATAGCCCTTGGTCTTTCAGTGGGGTGAATATGGGGCCTTTATTTAAGTACTCGGAGAAATCAATGTTTCCAGATACGCCATCATCGAAAACGACGCGGTACGTATAAGCGCCTTGATAACTGATGTTCGTTACATCATTCATATTCCACATGACCGCCACCTCACGTTAAGGGTTTTATTTTCTTGATTTCTTGACTGTTTCTGGGTAGCCGCCAATCTTCTTCAAGTTCGGAATCGTGGAGTTCTATCTATTCTCTTACAAGTTTGATGGCTGTTTTTGATCCCAAATTTCCTTTCATCATGTTTCCTTGAAAGTCGAAAACCGCTTTCTTGCCAGAATACTCAGCGTGAAGATGGGGAGGATCGTGTTCATCATAGAACATCCTGATAATGATCTCGAAAAATCGTGAAATTTCTGGCATTATTGCCGTTCCTTATGAATTGCTATCGTCTTCAGTGGGCTGAAGCCTGAAGCAAATTACGGAATTAATGATAGGTTGTGGAATCGGCGATGTCAATGCTACTTTGCATGGCGCTGATCCGTGGTATCGAAATATCAGGATGCTGCAAAAAACATGCTTTGGAAGCAAATCGCGTCTCAAAATGTTCTGGCTCCACTGTTCGTCCGAAGAGAATCACCGAAGAGACAAGCGCAGGCCTTCCTCTGCCGTAATGGGTGGTCGTGTCGATGAACTCCAAGCTGAACTTGAGGAGATGACGTGGTCGGACTTCCTTACCAAGATCGACACGACGAGCTACTCGTTGGATCAGACGGTAACTGTGATAGAGGAGAGCTTTCAGGCCAGGTGAGCTGTAAATTCAGTGGTCACGGGCAGCAGCGATGGCGCGGAATTCAGATGCTCTTCCAGATTCAGTTTTGTTCGGTACCAGCACTTTGCATAGTTTGGGTTGATTTGCTATGATCATCCCCTGTGAATGCTTGGGCGCTTGGACAGAATGGCTTGGATTCTATCCACATTGAACTGCGCCGGCAACGAAGGACTGTTTTATCGTAACGTTTTTCCACCCATGAAGTGTGCGGATGTCCCCGGCGGGACGTTTGCGGGTAGTGTTGTCGCCTTGGGGCGTACAAACCACACGAAAGGCCTTATTCTGTGTCTGTAGTTATTGAAACGAAGGGACTTTCAAAGATCTACGAAAGTTCGTTCCGCGGGCAGGATGTTCATGCCCTGACGGATCTCGACCTCACCATAAAGCCGGGTGAGATCTTCGCCTACCTTGGGCCAAATGGCTCTGGCAAGACGACCACGATCAAGATGCTGCTGGGACTCATCTTTCCTACAAAGGGCAGTATCGAGATACTTGGATTGAAGGACATCGCGTCGGCCAAGGTTCGTAAGAACATTGGCTACCTCCCGGAAGGTGCCTACTATCCCGACTTTCTTCGCGGAGAGGAAATTCTTCGGTTTTATGGTCAGCTCTATGGGCTTGGCGGTAAAAAGTTGGAGACACGCATCAGCGAGGTGTTGGAGGAAGTGGGGATGACCCACGCCCGGAAGCGTTTGCTTCGCGGCTACTCCAAGGGGATGCGCCAACGTATTGGCTTGGCGCAGGCGCTCATCAGCGATCCGCAGATTCTTATTCTTGATGAGCCGACTACGGGTTTGGACCCCATTGCGCGGAAGGAGATGCGTGATATCCTCGCGCGGCTTCGCGATCAGGGCAAAACGCTCATGATATCCAGCCATGAGCTGTTGGAAGTTGAACTCATTAGTGATCGTGTTGGTATTCTCTATCAGGGGAAATTACAGAAGCTTGGCACGATTGACGAGTTGCTGACCGACCGCGATCTTAGCATTGAAGTGGAAAGCGCCTCCGAAGAGGTGCTCAGCACATTGTCGGAAAAAGGGATTACGGCGGAGGACCGCGCTGGGGGCAAGTTAACCCTGCGCGTGGCGAGCACGCTGAATTCCTATGATGCCCTGACGCTCTGTAAAGAGCACCAATTGAACCTGATAAGTGTCGCGCCACGGCGCGAAACCCTGGAAGAGCTTTTTGTCCGCACTGTCGGTGAAGCGCAAGATCGGAGTAAGGCCTAATGTCGGCAGCAGTAGATTATTTACGCGGTCCATGGCACATAGCTGTATTTACGTGGCGCGAGGGTATCCGGAAGAAGACCCTCGTTGGCTTTCTTCTCCTGAGTCTCTTCGTGATTTTTGGTTCGTTCTTTATGTCGTCTTTTTTGAACCAGACGACAGGCTCGGGCCAAATTGAAACAGAAATCGACACCAAGCTCATTAAAGATATTTGCGTGGCAACGATTTCCATCTTTGGAATGCTCATCACTATTTTCATCTCGGCATCGGTCGTGCCCAATGAAGTTGAGAACAAGGTTATCTACACGGTGCTTTCCAAGCCCGTTCGGCGCATGCAATATCTGCTCGGCAAGTTTGTTGGGATTCAGATGATTGTGCTGGCCAACCTTATGTTGATGACACTGTTGTTTCTTATTGCCATCTACATCCGGCAGGGCGAGTTTCCAAAATTGCTCTTGTGGTCGGCTCTCCTTACCTACTTCGAGTTTCTCGTCGTGTCCGCATTTACGTTTGCTATTTCGTGCTCTGCGAGTTCAGCGGTGCTGCCCACTATCGGCGGCCTGTTCATTTATCTGACCGGCAACCTGACGGAGTACCTGAAGGACGTAAGTAATCGCTCGGAAGGGACCGAGTTGGCTGATGTCACGATCGGCAGGATAGCAGACGGTTTGTACTACATCCTCCCAAACCTTCAGAAGTTCAGCATTAAGACCGAGATTCTCGGTTTAAGTTCCGGTGCGCCATTGCCCCCGGAAGTGGCTGAGCAGATTCCCAATTTGATAGCTTATGGCTTGGCCTATGCGGTGTCCGGCTATGTGATTGCTTACTGGATCTTCCGCCGCAAGGAGCTGTAGCCGTTCTATGAAGAAGCATCCCAATATAACGCTCGCGCTTATTCTGCTCCTGGCCTTGTCCATAGGTTCCTTTCAAGGTCGCCGTCTTGACCGTCTCTTTGAGGCCCAGGCTTTTCTTCAATGGATAGCCTCGGTTGGAACAAACGAGCGGCTTGGCCTGGATGGCTCCGTTGGCGCCGATGAATCTGAAAAGTATGAAGATGACACACTCTACAGCGATGTCGTTGTGGCTACGGAAGCGACGCTTCTAGCACAGCTCGGAGACGACTTCGTCGCCGAAGAGGGCCACAGCGCATTGAGCCAGGCGCTTGAAAACAGAACGCACGATGCTGCGATATACCGACTCGTCAAAAGTGCCAAACTGGCACCGTTGCGCGGGCAGTTTCTTGAGAAGCTGCGTGCGGGCAAGCTGGAATACACCCAGGAATTGTCCTATGCTGCGATAATGAGTGGTCTCGAAGGCAAGGGATCGGTCAGTATTTTCAACCTTTTCTTTGGTTTTCGGAAGGTCGCGGCCAACTTTATCTGGCTGCAGGTGGATCGCTACTGGCATTCGGGATTGCTGCATCGCATGATTCCGCTCATGAAGACGTGCGTTCTTCTGGATCCCAATTTTGTTGATGCCTATCTGTTGGGCGCATGGCACTTGGGCTATAACGTGACCGCCAGTATGGACTATACGCCCTATCCGTTGCGCACTTGGGTCGACAAGTATCAGGATTGCCTGGGTGAACAGGAATCTTACTATTACATCTCCATCGACTTTCTCAAAGACGGGATACGGAACAATCCCAGAAACTACAAGCTCTATTTCGATTTGGGCTTTGGCATGTATCGAGAGAAGTTGGAGGATACGGAAAACGCGGTTAAGTACCTCACGTACGCGGCACGGCTTCCCCATGAGCGTTGGGTTCCCCGTATGCTCTACAAATCCCTTGAAGAAAACGGTGAGTACGAAAAGGCGCTGGAAGGCTGGCACTTGAACCTGGAGCGCTTTCCCGAACACAGCGTAAGCCTTCGTTCTATCAAGCGCCTCAAAGGACTCATCGCGGAACGCAATGCGGGAGAGGCCAAGGCAAAAGCCAAGGCAACGACGGATGTGGCGGAGCGTGAAGCCCTCATGTCGGAGTATCGTGCGTTCGCAGCCGAGGCCCGCGAAATCTGGGTGGAGATGGATGAACCCTATGCCGCAGCGCGTGCGCTTCGCCTGGATGCTATTGAGCGGGCGGAGAAGGGACTTTATCTGGAGGCTGTCAGCTATTTGGACAAGGGTCGCTTCGAGGCCGGTTCTCTTTTCGTAGAGTTCTCTGATCTGATCATCGAGTTCAAGAACGCCGGTGGCTTACCGCTGTCCCTTTCGGAGCAAAAGCAGCTTATCCGTGAAGAGGAAGGGGTGAGTTGCGTGGGAATGCCCGAGTCCGTGCGCGAGGAACGCGTCGCGGAACTTCGGGAGCGCCGAAAACCGACTATTTGACATCCCGGTATTGCAAAGCGACCTATAGGTGAGCCTGCTGCGCGTTGCAGTATGGCTCACCTGTTTTTAGCGGGAAGTTTTTCGGGATGGGCATTAACATTGACTATGGAAGATAGAATACGTCAAAACCTCGCGTCGATTAGGCAGCGCATTGAAGCCGCCGCCGCCCGCGCTGGCCGGCTTGCCTCTGACGTAACCCTGATTGCAGTGACCAAGTCCGTTGGTCTTGAGGAGATGCGTATCCTGCGCGACCTGGGTGTGACGCATTTTGGCGAAAACCGCGTCGATGTGGCCCGGGAGAAAATAGAAACTCTGGATGATGCCTCGCTTACCTGGCACATGGTGGGCAATGTTCAGCGGCGAAAGGCTAAAGAAGTCTTGCGCCTTTTTGATACTATAGATGCCGTTGATCGGATCTCGCTTGCCGAAACCCTCCAGCGACACTGTGATTCGGAAGATGTACAGTGCCGGGTATTTGTTGAAGTAAACATATCCGGTGAAACCCAGAAGCACGGATTTGTGCCCGATGCGCTCACCGATGCGCTGGCTCAGATAGCAACCCTTGATCGCGTTTGCGTGGAAGGGTTGATGTGCATGGCACCGCGCGATATGGAGCGAAACGCCTTGCTGGCGCTGTTCCGGGAACTGCGGGTTCTCGCCGATTCCCATTCACTCTCCCAGGTAAGCATGGGCATGAGCGGCGACTTTGAAGAGGCCGTGGAAGCGGGCGCAACCCATGTTCGGATTGGCCGCGCTTTGTTTGTTTGACCGTTCCACGCGCAGCGCGGTATCTGCTCTTTGATAACGTTAGTAAAAACAAGAAAACTTTGTAAGCGGTCTGGATATCTTGATCCTTAAAAACAGCCTGCGGGTGCCACGGGTAGGCCTCTCAGGGCTTACCCGTGTAGTTTCTACCGGCAGGGAGACGGCTCAGATTTAGAGGCGGCGATTCTGCACGGGTAAACCCTACCGGGCCTACCCGTGGCACCCGTCGGTCTTTTTGTCGAGTATAGTCGCCCGTGTCGTGAACGCTTACAAGATTTTACATGTCGGCAGTCGAGAATCTGGGTTGTCATAAGACCCGTGTTGGAAGGAATACGCTACGATGAAAGAACAACTTGAGGCGTTTCAGGCGGCGGCGCTCGATACTATCGCCCAAGCCGATACCCTGTCGGCGCTTGAAGAAGCACGGGTCAAGTATCTTGGTCGAAAGGGTGCGATTACCGAGATCTTGCGTGGACTCGGAAAAGTGTCTGCCGAGGAGCGCCCCGCTATGGGGCAGCTGGCCAATGTGGTCAAGGGAGCCATCGGATCGGCCCTGGATGACCGTAAGGTCGAGCTTTCCGCGACGGCTGATGCAGCCCGTGAGGAGAGCGAGGCCGTGGACTTGTCTCTTCCTGGACGTCGGCCTCAGCGGGGTCATATTCACATGGTCAACCAAGTTACCGAGGAGATTATCGATATCTTCGCCGGGCTTGGTTTTCAGGTCGCGGTTGGCCCGGATATTGAGACGGAGTTCTACAACTTTGACAGCCTGAATACCCCTGCCGATCACCCCGCACGGGATTCTCACGATACCTTTTTCGTGAAGCCCGGCGTGGTCTTGCGTACCCATACCTCCCCGGTGCAGATGCGGGTTATGGAGCAGGTCCAGCCTCCGGTGGCCGTTCTGGCCCCAGGCCGTGTTTATCGCGTGGACTACGACGCGAGCCACAGCCCTATGTTCAACCAGATCGAAGGACTGCTGGTGGATGAGGGGGTCACCTTTGCCGATCTGAAGGGCACCTTGATGCACTTCGTTCACCATCTCTTTGGCAAGAATACGAAAGTGCGTTTTCGCCCCCATTTCTTCCCATTCACCGAGCCGTCTGCCGAGATGGATATAAGCTGTACCGTTTGTTCGGGCAAGGGCTGTCGTCTCTGCAAGAACAGTGGCTGGCTGGAAGCCCTGGGTTGCGGCATGGTCCACCCGGAAGTTTTCAAGCACGCCAATTACGACTATGAAAAGTACTCGGGTTTTGCTTTTGGCCTGGGCATTGATCGCATCGCCATGTTGCGCCATGCCGTGCCAAGCATCAACCACCTGTACGACAATGACCTTCGCTTTCTGGAGCAGTTCTGATGCGTATTTCCCTGAATTGGTTACGAGACTATGTTGATATCGATGTTTCCGTAGAGGAACTGGCGCACCAGATGACCATGCTGGGCCTCGAAATCGAATCGGTGGAACGTCTCGGCGACGATATACAAAATGTCCTGGTGGGTAAAATCCTTTCCATCGACGCCCACCCCGATGCGGATAAGATCGTGGTGTGTCAGGTGGATGTGGCGGGCGAAGTGCCGCTGCAAATCTGCTGTGGCGCCAAAAACATGAAGGTGGGGGACAAGGTGCCCACCGCCATCGTGGGTGCCACGTTGCCCGGCGATTTCAAGATTGGCCGCCGTAAGATGCGGGGCGTGGAGTCCCAAGGCATGATGTGCGCCGCCCAGGAAATCGGACTGGCCGAAGAGACGGATGGCCTCCTTATTCTTGATGAAGAACTCCCTACGGGCGAAGATATCAAATCGGTGCTCGGTCTCGACGATATTGTCCTTGAGATTGAGGTGACCCCCAACCGTGCGGATTGGGCCAGCATGATCGGCGTGGCCCGTGAATTGTCGGTCCTCTATGGCACGGAGCTTCGGGTACCCGAAGTTTCCCTCGTGGAGCAGGGTGAGGAAATCGACTCGTTGTGTGCCGTCACGGTGGAAGATACCGCGTTATGTCCCCGCTATATGGGCCGTGTCCTCACCAACGTGACGGTAGGCCCGAGTCCCGAATGGCTTTGTGAGCGCCTTCTCGCGGCAGGCCAGCGCCCGATCAACAACATCGTGGATGTCACCAACTTTGTGCTGCTGGAAACGGGGCAGCCCCTTCACGCATTCGACCGCGACAAGCTCGCGGAAAACCGTATCGTGGTGCGCACGGGCAAAGCAGGCGAAGCCATCAACACGCTGGACGGCGAAACGCGAAAATTGTCGGATGACATGCTTGTTATCGCCGATGGGACGATACCCCAGTGCGTGGCGGGCGTTATGGGCGGTGCCGACAGCGAGGTGAGCGAAGGAACCACCACCATTTTCCTGGAGAGCGCCTTCTTTGCCCCGGCATCCGTGCGGAAGACCTCTCGGGGCTTGGGACTCATCTCCGAATCCTCCCAGCGTTTTCAGCGGGGTGCCGATCCCGAGATGGCGGCCTACGCCCTGGACCGCGCTGCCGAGTTGATTCAGGACTTGGCCTCGGCCCACGTGGCCCAGGGGGTGATCGATGTTTACCCAACGCCTTTGGTTCCCCGCGAAGTCACCTTACGCTATGCCCGCACCTTGCGCCTCCTGGGGGTGGATGTAGCCCCGGAAACCCAACGTGATTCGCTGGAACGCCTTGGTTTTGAAATTATCAGCCACGACGACACGGAGATGAAGGTTCGGGTTCCCCTGCGCCGCCACGATGTGAGCATGGAAGCCGATCTTATCGAAGAGATCGCCCGCCTCTATAATTTTGACAACATTCCTGTCTCACTCCCCAAAGTGCGGCCCTGTGAAAAAGTGTTCGCCCCCGACGAGAAGCGCATCCGAGCCTTTCGTCACTTCCTGGTGGGCCTGGGCCTGGCCGAGCTGTACAACTGGTCCTTCAGCAATCCCGACGAGGTACAGCGTGCTGCGCTGCCTGAAAGTTATCGGAAAATGATTGTTCTGGAGAATCCTCTTTCCGAGAAACAGGCCACCATGCGTTCCAGCATTATTCCCGCATTGATCGGGAATGCGGCCCGCAATCTCAATTATGGTGTTACCTCGATACGTGCCTTTGAATTGGGACCGGTTTACCGCCCCGCCGAGGGGGATACCCTGTCTACGCAGCACAACCGGGTCAGCCTGGTGCTGGCGGGCGATGTCGAAGCGGCCCACTGGTCGCGTCCGGCCCGTGCTGCGGATTTCTATGACCTCAAGGGCCAAGTCGAGGCAATTCTGGCGCACTTTGGCGCAACAGCCACGTTTAAGGAATCCGACGGGGATACCTTTCAGCAGGGCCAGCGTGCCGAGATAAAACTGGGGAAAAAGGTCATCGGGACTATGGGGCGTGTTGCAAGCGCCGTGGGGCGTGCCTTTGACACGGATCAGCCCGTTTATGTGGCCGAATTGGACCTGGATGCCCTGTTGGCGCAACAGCCCAGCCCGGCCCAGTTTCAATCCGTGCCCACCTTTCCGCCCTCGGCCCGTGATTTGGCGGTAGTCGTAGATGCTTCGGTACCTTCGGGCGAACTGCGCGAAAAAGCAGCCCAGTCCGGTGGAAAATTGCTGCGTTCTGTGGAGATTTTTGATATCTTTGAAGGGGAGCAAGTGGGTGCCGGTAAAAAGAGCGTCGCCCTCAACCTTGTCTTCCAGTCCGACGAGCGGACCCTGACCGAGAAAGATACCCAGAAGGCCTTCGATAAAGTGCTGAAACGCCTTAAACACGAATACCAGGCGGAGCTTCGTTGAACCCTCTCGTCAAAAATTACCTCCGCCAGATTGAAGAGGCCACGGCGGTCTTGGCGGCCACCCTGGCCGAACGGCGGGAGGCTGCCGCCATCCAGCAGGAGGCGCGGGATGCCTTGCAAAAGGAAGTTTGGAGCGGCAGAAAAGAAGTTTCCGTTCTGCGGGAATCGGTTTCCAACTACGATGATCTGAAGAAGGAAAACGAAACGCACCGCGCTCGGGAAGCCGAATTGACCGAGCGCCTGCGTAAGGTCCTTGCCTATACCCGCGCCCTCACCGAGGAGGTGCGGCGGTGAGCGAAGAGACGATCCAGGCCAAAGTTGCCAACGTCACCCTCCGTTTACCGGTCTATCGGGACAAAAAGCATACCCTGGAGCTCGCCGAAGAGGTAGAGGCATTGGTGGCATCCATGGAGGCGGAGGGCGGACGAATCGACAGCCAAGCCTTCGCCCTGCGTGCCGCCTATGAATTTGCCCGCCGCCTGAAAGTGCTGGAAGACGAAAATGCGGCAGAAGAACGGGCGCTGATTAAGGCGCTCGATGGCACCGCCACGGCCCTGCGACGGCTTGCGGAAGAGTATGGGGAGTGAGGGCTTGGACGAATCAAGGAATGCAACGAGCATGAAGCAGAAAGTTATTTTGTCGGCAAACAAGAAGATACTTTTCTTGCCCCATGCCATTAAGCAGATGTCCCGTCCAGACAGAATGATTGAGTCCAATGATGTAAGGGAAGCAGTATTGTTTGGCGATATAATCGAGGAATACCCGGAGGACCAACGAGGCGAAAGCTGTTTGGTTCTTCATGTAAGGCAAGATCGTGCCATACATGTTGTCTGTTCGCCAAAAAATGAATATTTAGCTATAATTACTGCGTACGTGCCGAAGCCAACTCAGTGGTCATCAGACTATAAAGTCAGGAGTTGATATGGAGTGTTTTCATTGTAAGGGAAAAATGCGCAAGGGGAGTGCTCCATTCAGCGCGGATCGCGACGGGTATCACATTTCCTGGGAGTCTGTCCCCGCATGGGTGTGTACGCAATGTGGCGAAGCGCTTTTTGAAGAGAACGAAGTGAAGCATATTCAAAAAGCGCTCCAGCAAGTAGATCGTGAAACAAGGGCATTGACCGCGCTCCTGGATTGACAGGATGGAGAGGCAACGGAAAGATGGGGACGGCCCGGTAACCCACAGCCCTCCGTGTTAGAGTGATTGAGCCATTCTCTTATATGCGTAGTTTTCCCTTGTATTTTTCCTATATTTTTCAGTGTCCTCATGGCAAATATGATGGTCACATTTACTGAAGACGAATTGCTGTAAC
>JAJRPE010000544.1 GCA_024280935.1 Candidatus Hydrogenedentota bacterium | reverse complement strand
CTTGGGAGAGCCATCGTTCTCCTTGTGCAACGCCGGGAAAGAGAGTTCACCGGCTTAACAACGGACCGGGTGTCATGAGGGTGCTTCCCCCTGATGATGAGCGAATAAGTGGAGCACACAAGGTACCAGGGCGCGAGCGTAAGGCGAAGCAAATTGGGATGGGACGATGGCAGTCGTAGCTGCGCATACTACCGACGGCGTGCCCTATGGGCGCGGACCGGAAAGGTGGGGAACTAAGGCCCACGGGACCCACTGCAGGGAAGGCAAAGCCGGGCATAACGCCTTCAGGAAGGCACTATGGGAGAAACTTTGAGTTCAGAAACCATATCAGCGAAACTCCTGGAGATTGTAAAACGGGCAGCAATGTTATGCGCCAGCGCCGTGCCAAGGCGTTGGTTACCGAGGAACCGGATGAGTGAATTGCTCACGTCCGGATCTGTGGGGGGCCCGGCGGGAAACCGCTGGGCCTACCCGGCACGTCCGACTGGGATTAGTGCTTTGGCTCGGTATCGCGCTGGATTGCCCGCCAGAGGCCCTGCTATGATCGTTCTCCTACAGACACCATGACCCAGGAGTACCCCATGTCTGCCTTCCTCAATTTCTTTCGTAAGCACAAAGTCTTTTCCGCCCTCCTCATCCTCACACTCGTCGCCCTGCTGTGGTTCCGCACTCGCTTGGCAGGACCCTATCCCGGATACGAACTGGATTTCGTTCTTCCTGCCGATATGGGCACGCCCTCCGACGGCCTCAAGGTCGGCGTGGCCATGGAAGATATCAGCCCCGATTTTGCCGTTTATGACACGTGGGTCGATGTGAACGACAATAGCAAGTATGACGAAGACGTGGATACCTATGTGGACCGAAACAACAACGGGAAGTTTGATGCCATCTGGATGGCCGGTTTCAATTCCAACCGTCCCGCCAAAGGCATCAACGACACACCCTGGGTCCGGGCCATTGCCCTGCGCAACAACGGCGTTTTGCTGGTTCTGGTGTCCATCGATAGCGTAGGCATTTTCCACAACGATTTCGTCACCATCCGAAAATCAGTAAGCGCGGATCTGGACATTGACCACATCCTTTTTTCCAGCAGCCACACCCACGAAACACCCGACACCATGAAAATATGGAGCGGACCGACACCCATCCTTGGCTACGATGAACGCTACATGGCCCTGGTTCGCGAAAAAACTCGGGAGGCCATCGAGCGGGCCGTGAAGCGCGTGCAGGCCGCCGACATGTATTGCACCACCGTCGAGATCGCGCCCGAAGGCTTCGTGGATGATTCCCGTTTACCCACGGTCATCAACAACACTATGTACCTCATGCGCTTTACGAAAAAGGGCAGCGAAGAGACCATCGCCACCTTCGTGAACTGGGGCAACCACCCCGAAACACTGGGTGGAAAAAATGGACAGATCACGTCCGACTTCCCCCACTGGCTCCGCGAAGGGGTGGAAAAGGGCGTGGCCGATCCGGCTGGCGTGGCGGGCTTTGGCGGCATGTGCCTTTATTTCCAAGGCGAAATCGGCGGACTCATGACCCAGCTTCACACGACCGTGCCCCACCGCGATGGTGTGCGCAAATTCGAAGAGGCCTCTTTCGAGAAAGCCCAGGCTCTGGGCGAAAATCTCGCCATTGTCGCGTGCAACGCCTTGCGTAGCGACCGCGTCTGGAAAAACGAGAATCCCCGCCTTGCCGTCGCCGCGCGCACCATCCGTATCCCGGTGGCGGGCATGTACAAATACGCCATGATGTTTGGGCTTATTCACGAGGGCTACAAGCTCGGCCAGGGTGCCCGCACCGAAATTAATGTCATCCGTATCGGGAGCGTGCTTTTACTCAGCACCCCCGGCGAAATCTACCCGGAGATCGTGGAGGGCGGCGTGGAAGCCAAGCCGGGCCGCGACTTTGAAATAGACCCCGTGGAAGTGCCGCCCCTCCGCGACGAAATGGAGCGCAGCGCCCGCATGGCCCTCGTCATCGGCCTCGCCAACGACCAAATCGGCTACATGGTGCCCAAGAGCCAATGGGATGTCGAGCCACCTTTCGTCTACAACGGCAAAGACCAATATGGCGAAGAAAACTCCGGCGGTCCTGATGTGGCCCCCACCATCCACCGCGAATCCCTGAAGATGCTCAAAGAAATGAACGCGGTGTTTCCTGAGTAAAAGGGGACTGCCTCGCCCAAGTTCCTGTCGTGGAAGTGTGGTGCGTGTTGTGGTCAACCCGTTCACCCAAGGTATGCGGGGGTATTTCAGTAGGCGGAGCTGTCCCCAGATCGACGAGTGTTTTTGGGACAGCCCCGCCTGCTGAAGTGCCACTTCGTTCCGTTGGGTATGGCCGCTCGCCACGGCGTGCAATGTGTTGTGCCGAGTGGGCTTGGGCGAGGCAGTCCCCTATTTAATGTTTTGGGGACAGCCCCGCCTGCTGAAGTGCCACTTCGTTCCGTTGGGTATGGCCGCTCGCCACGGCGTGCAATGTGTTGTGCCGAGTGGGCTTGGGCGAGGCAGTCCCCTATTTAATGTTTTGGGG
>JAJRPE010000543.1 GCA_024280935.1 Candidatus Hydrogenedentota bacterium | reverse complement strand
CGGCTACGACGGCCCCGTCAGCATCGAGCACGAAGATGCCCGCATGTCCAGCCAGGAAGGCCTCACCAAGGCCGTGGAATTCCTCAAGCAATGCATCATCCGCGACAAACCCGGTGCCATGACCTGGGCATAAAAAAATACGGACACCTCAATAACGGGAAGGAGCACGGCATCGGTCGTGCTCCTTTTTTTGCAAAAGCTCAGAGTTCGCCCCAAAATACTGCGTATGATATGGCGCATTGGTCACGTATCAATCTTGTCGGACGTGCCGCACGATCCCGAGGCACGAGGGTTCGTGCGCGTGGAGCACCAGCACCGCGATACGCCCAAAGCACCTTACGCGAGCGGCTGCCCAACCCTGTTTTTTTGCCCCCCAGGCAACGCTTGCCCCACGCCAGCGCACGAACCCGTCAGGACTCGTTGAAACTCGCCTTTTGGGGATTGCGCGGCACGACTGACAGGGCGGAATAGCTCGGATCGAGGCGGAGTCACATTTGTACCCTTGCAATTCTCCTCTTAAAGCACTACATTAGGGGACGGAAAAGAATTGTCTGCGTATTCTTCGGAAATGTCGGGCTTAGAAAAAATAGAAACATCCTACTCGGAAGGGAAATCATGGCCAAAAAGAAAGAAGTAAACGTAGCAGTCGTCGGCGCGAGTTTCATGGGGAAAACTCACAGTAACGCGTGGCGCAAGGTTGACATGTTTTTTGACGCGCCGGTAAAACCCGTCATGAAAGTTCTTTGCGATAAAGAACAAAGCCTCCTCGACGCCAATGCGGAGAAATGGGGCTGGCAGGAAAGCTCCACGGATTGGAAAGCGCTGCTGGAACGCGATGATATCGATATCATCGACATCTGCACGCCAAACTTCCTTCATCCTGAAATTGCGATAGCAGCGGCGAAAGCCGGCAAACATATCGTCTGCGAAAAGCCGCTGGCGAATTCGCTGAAAGAAGCTACAGCCATGCAGAAGGCCGTGGACAAAGCGGGTGTGAAACACATGTGCGGTTTCAGCTATCGCTTTGCGCCCGCGATCCAGAGCATCAAAAACATGATCGATAAAAAGCAACTGGGCGAAATATTCCATTTTCGTGCGGCATACCAGCAGGACTGGATCGTCGATCCTGATTTTCCGATGGTGTGGCGCCTTAAAAAGAAACACACTGGCTCCGGCGCCCTCGGCGATATCGGCGCGCATATCACAGACCTCTGTCAGTTCCTCGTCGGCGATGTTTCTGAAGTCACTTCCGCGATGGAAACCTTCATTAAGAAACGCGTCGTCACCGACAGTGATACCGGTGCCTGGGCCGCCAAGAGCAGCAAAAAATCGAAGGTGTACGACACCGTCGACGTGGATGATGCCGCTATCTTCCTGGGTCGGATTAAAGATGCAAACACCCTGGCCACCTTCGAAGCCACGCGCTTCGCGCCGGGTCGCCGCAATTACAACTGCATAGAGATTTACGGCAGCAAGGGGTCGGTAATCTGGAACCAGGAAGACATGAATTACTTCCAGTACTTCAATCGCAGTGATCCCGATCTGCTCCAGGGATTCCGCCGGGTCTCAGCCTGTGATACCGGTCATCCCTACGCCGACGCATGGTGGCCTCCGGGTCACACGATTGGCTACGAACACCTCTTCGCCCATGAAATGTATGAGTTCATCTGCGGCCTGAAGAAAAAGAAAGCCAACTATCCGACCTTCGCGGATGCGGTACAGTGCCAGCGGGTTCTCGAAGCCGTTGAGAAAGCCGCCAAGTCCCGCAAATGGGAAAAAGTGAAATAACGCTGTTTAAGAGTTGGGGAACCTTTTCTCGTGCTTGAGGGAGGGTTCTCCAACGCCTTCTATATATTATCCGTAGCAAACCGGGCACCATGCACCGGGCGTAGGCAAAAAACAACTTATCAAAATAAAAACGGAGCACGGTGTCGGCCGTGCTCCGTTTTTTCCCTGTGCTCAAGACCATGCGTTCTTGGTGTCGCGTTGGCGTTACGAAGAACGACTCCGGGTGCAGAGCATCTGGACAATCCTCACCCCAATAAGAGCGACTACATGGAGTTGCCAACTCGCGTTCTCAGTCCAAGTGGTGACGTTAGAGAGTTTCTGCGGACCCGCACCCGTAAGCTTAGCCGGGAACCGGCTGCGCGTAAGGGTGGCACCCTTGTCGTGCTTTTCTGTAACCCTTCACAACACCGAAGTAACCATTACAATGTGACACGTCACCTCGATTGCCTCACCCCAACGCCGCGACATCCCGCACCAGCGCGTCCACATCGGCTTCCGTCGTGCTCCAGTTGCACATGAACCGCGCACCGGCATCACCGATGAAGGTGTAAAAGCGCCATCCTTTCTCCCGGAGCGCCTCGGCAAGGGCTTCGGGTAGCTGGACGAATACGGCGTTGGCTTCTCGGGGATACATGAGGGCGATGCCGTCGATGGACGCGAGGCGTTGGGCGAGTTGTTCAGCCATGGCGTTGGCGTGGGCGGCGTGGCGAAGGTAAGCGCCGCTCTCCAGCACGCCCAGAAAGGGCGCGGAGAGGAAGCGCATCTTAGAGGCGAGTTGTCCCGCCTGCTTGCAGCGGTAGCCGAACTCGTCGGCGAGTTCCTTGCGAAAGAAAACGACCGCCTCGCCCACGGGCAGACCCGCCTTGGTGCCGCCCATACAAAGCACATCCACGCCCGCCTCCCAGGTGATCTTCCGGGGAGCCACATCGAGGTATGCAATGGCGTTGGACAGCCGCGAGCCGTCCATGTGGACGCGCAGACCGTAGTCCCGTGCGAGCCTGGAGACACCTTTGAGTTCGTCTGGCGTGTAGACCGTGCCCACCTCGGTACACTGGGTCACGCTGATGACTTTGGGTTTGGGGTAGTGGATGTCCTTGCGGCGGGTAATCTGGTGTTCCAGGGCATCAAGGGACACCTTTCCCTCATTACCGCCCACGGTGAGTATTTTCGTGCCGTTGGAAAAAAATTCGGGCGCGCCGCACTCGTCCGTCTCGATGTGGGCACGCTCATGGCAAAGCACACTATGGTAGCTCTTGCAGAGGCTCGCCAAGGCCAGCGAATTGGCTGCGGTGCCGTTGAAGGTGAAGAAGACCTCGCAGTCCGTCTCGAAGAAGGCCCGTATGGCGTCGCTAGCGGCGCTTGTATGGCCGTCGTCGCCGTAGGCGGGAGTAGAGCCCCTGTTGGCCCGCTCCAGGGCCTCCCAGGCCTCTGGACAGATGCCGCTGCCGTTATCGCTGGCAAATTGGCCGCGCTCCTGGATGGGCATGGGTGTGCGTCCTTCTCGATGGGCGACAGATGGGGCGGTTTTGGACTACGTGTCCGAGGCCAGCGTTTCCACCGTGATGTTGGTGTTGGTATAGATGCAAATCTCAGATGCCGTGATGAGCGATTCCCGCACGACATCCTCCGCACTCATGTCGGTGTGTTTGACAAGGCAACGGGCCGCTGCCAAGGCGTAAGAACCGCCGGAGCCAATGGCCAGAATGCCGTCTTCCGGTTCAATAATCTCACCCGTCCCCGCAAGAAGGAGGGACTGATCCTTATCACAAACGGCCAGGAGCGCGTTGAGTTGGCGAAGGTATTTGTCCGTGCGCCAATCCTTACCCAATTCAACGGCCGCACGGGTCAGATTTTTGTTGTACTCCTGAAGTTTGCCTTCGAAACGCTCGAAGAGGGCGAAGGCATCTGAAACCGCCCCGGCAAAACCGGCGAGTACCGCGCCATCGGCCAGTCGTCGCACCTTCATGGCGTTGCCCTTCATTACGGTATCCCCCAAAGTGACCTGTCCGTCGCCGCCGATGGCGACGACACCGTTTCTGCGAACTGCTATGACCGTGGTGGCGTGAAACTCGTGCATGTATGAACTCCTGAAGCCGAAAGGCTATGGGATGAAGACTGTGTACAATGATGCGGGCAGGGCCTCGCCGCACCATTGTACAAAAAACGGCCCCGCATGCGTTACAATTGTGCCAAGTGTTCGCAACATGTTTTTGTTGGCGGAGCCAACGCCTTTATGTTCCCCTCCCTGGAGGGGGTAGGGGTGGGTTGAACGCATGGGTGAGAATTAACCCACCCCCAGCCCCTCCGAGGAGGGGAGTTTTTCGACCACGATACGCTGCTGCCAACAACGCGTGCCATGCATACGTCAACGTACGCCGCCACCCATACACCCATTGAAAGCGATTTTCCCATGCAAGAGCTTATCGCAGGCGTTGCCCTGCTCCTGTGCCTTATTGGACTCCAGACTGGTCTCCGTTACTGGAACGTGCGCCGCACCCGGCAGGCGTGGAACGATGCGCAGACCCATATGACACGCGGCGATCTTGATGAAGCGGAAGAAGCCCTGGCGCGGTGTGTAAAACTTATGCCGCTTTGGCTTCAACCGAGGCTGCTCTATGGCGCGGTCCTGGCCCAACAGGGAAAACTGGAAAGCGCGGAGGAGCATTTGAAGATGGTCGCCGAACTTCAGCCTAAGGAGGCCGACGGCCATATCGAATTGGGCATATTCTACGTGACCGCCGCGCAGCGTGTTGAAGATGGTGTCGCCGCTTTTCGCACCGCCCTGGCCTGCGGCGAAGAGGCCCGCCACCGCATCGACTCCGAGCCGCGTCTCCGGGATTTTCGTAAGAGCGACGCCTACGCCCAATTGGAGGCCTGACGATTATGGGGGAAGACTGGCCGAAAGCGGACGATACGGGATGCGGATGGCAATGGGTGGTGGCCGATCGCATAAAGCTGTTCGTGATCGCGTCGGCGCTCGTCACCGTGCTTGGCGCCTTGGGAAACCTGCACTGGGGCCTGGAACTGCTCAGTCATTTCGTCGCGTGGTACGCCTTGGGAACCAGCGTGCTGGTTATCGCGCTCTGGGGCTTGGGCGCACGACGCTGGGCAATAGGCGCGACGCTGTTGCTCCTGTTTCAGGCGATGCAGCCATTGGGGTGGTATTGGCCCGCTGAGAGCGTCGAAACGACGGACGGGGCGCATTGCCGCGTGCTGCTCGCCAACGTGCTCACGAGCAACACAGACACACAGGCCCTGCTGGATCTCATCGCCGAATTGGATCCAGACGTAATTTGCGTGCAGGAAGTGAACGAGGCGTGGGCCAAAGCCCTGGAAGCGCTGCACGCGGACTACCCATCGCACCATGTCGTGCCTCGTGGAGATAACTTCGGGATTGCACTTTACAGCCGCGTCTCTCCAAGCCCGCCCGAAACACTGTTTCAGGAAACGCTTCATATCCCCGCCCTGGCCGTTCCCCTTGAGATCAACGGCATCAAAGCACGGCTATTGACCCTCCACGCCTTGCCGCCACTCCGTTCCGAGCTGGCGGCGCAACGAAGTCGCCAGCTCGATGCCGCCCGCGCATGGTACGAGGCGCAAGAGGAGCCTGCGCTGATCGTGGGCGACCTGAATATGACCATGTATTCCCCCGTCTATCGAAGCTGGCTCTCTGGTATCGACATCAAAAATGCCCGAGCTGGTCATGGACCGCTGGGCAGTTGGCCCGAGTGGATTCCCTTCCTTCGTTTGCCCCTCGATCAGTGTCTCGTTTCCACGGAAATTGATGTCGTCGATTGCCGGCTGGGACCCTCTATCGGATCGGATCACTTGCCCCTTGTTATCGATATTCGCCTGCCCCGTTAGACCGTTTTTTCGTGCGTGTGAACGAAGGCCTTCCTGGCCTTATCGATGACCCTCCATCGCAACGAAGCGCCATTTGTTTTTTCCACTGCGACGATCTTCGATCACAATTTTTCACGTGTCTTCATATTATTTTTTTGGGTACAACGACGCGCATAAAACACCTGTTCGTCTTTGCGCTCGCCAAACGTAATTGGCGTGAACGGATAGATTCAAAAAGATCACGGCATGTTTTTCTGTTTGCATAATGCCCTTATATTTACAGGTCAGAATGACAATAATCGAATTGTGTTTTTCGACAGAAGAAGAAAATGTTTTTCGTGCAATGCGTTTCTGTTGTGCGTGGGAATCATCGAACGCGCTTAAAAAAGACAACGATTTCTTCCCTCCGCCGCAAAATATTTTTTTATTTTTCTAAAAAAACACTTGCCTTTTCGCCCGTTGTCTGTTACACAGTCGTTAGAGGAAATTTGAATTTGCAAATATTAAGCCTGTTTCTTGTTGCGCATCGACACGATGCCGTGGCTGAAATACGTCACTAATTACGACATGCGCATTACACGATTCAGGTTCGACAGGGGGCAGGGAGAGTCCCGGTGTGAAAGCGATTCAAGCAGTTCGCTGGCACGCTTCTTTTCATCCAGTTGCATTGCCTCGTTGAACCAGAAAATTCAGCTTGGGCAACTCGCCAACAATATGCACTACTCCGGGTGTTGTACCCGATGAAATGAACCTTCCGCGTCGCGGAAACCGGAAGGTCGGCAATCTACGGCCTGTCGCCGTACCAATGTTGCCATCGTTTGAAGTAGTACTACGGTGAAATTAAGAAAAGGAGAAATGACATGGTCGCTGCGAAGAAGAAGGCCGCCAAGAAAAAGGCGGCGGCAAAAAAGAAACCTGCTGCCAAAAAGAAGAAGGCAGTAGCGAAGAAGAAGCCCGCCGCCAAGAAAAAGGCCGCGAAGAAAAAGGCAGTAGCGAAGAAGAAGCCCGCCGCCAAGAAAAAGGCAGTAGCGAAGAAGAAGCCCGCTGCCAAGAAAAAGGCCGCTAAGAAAAAGGCAGTAGCGAAGAAGAAGCCCGCCGCCAAGAAAAAGAAGGCTGTAGCCAAGAAAAAACCTGCCGCTAAGAAAAAGGCAGTGAAGAAGAAGGCAGTGAAGAAGAAGGCAGTGAAGAAGAAGGCAGTAGCGAAGAAAAAGCCCGCCGCCAAGAAAAAGAAGGCCGCGAAAAAGAAGAAATAGTCGGTTAGCGTTGGTCTGCCTTGTCCATTGTCATGCCAACGTGCTGATCCGATTTTCGGAGATCCGTGTGCAATTAGACACACGGGTCTCCGTGTTGTATTCAGGGCGCACCGCCAGGAACGCTTTACTGCCTCAATCTGGAAGAACCGCTATAAAAAGCAAGATTTAATTCGTTGACAAGTGCATGCTTGGGTTGTGGGGGAAGTCCACCTTGGAAGTGTTGTTGCCAGTTGCAATGAGTTTGGGAAAATGTTTTTTCCGCAACTACGCCGTGCTCAGCACCGCGTCGCGAGCACCAGATAGTATTCCGTGAGCCAGGCGTTATACAAATCATCGCCCAGAGGACCTGCACACACATCACCCCGCCCTACATAGCCATTTTCGTCTCGTGGAAGGGTCGCCTCGTCGTCCTTCACGAGACTGGTAAAGCGGGCATTGGTAATGCCCAGGCGCTGCAACATCCAGCGGAGTTCATAGGCCGTATAAAAGCGGAGGTTCTTCCGCGCCATGACCCCGCTGTCTCCGTAGCACCAGCGTCCCTCGGCCAGCATAAAGATGGTTTTGTGGTATTGCATGTTGGGCACCGTGATTATAAACAGCCCGCCCGGACTGAGACAGTCCAACAATGGCTTCAAAAAGGCCTCCGGGTTACGCAATCGTTCGAGCACGTGGGTACACAGAATGCAGTCCAAGGACCCGGCTTCAAAAGGAAGAGGTGTGAAATCCAGCGCACCTGATATCAACTGGTCGTATCCTTCGTTTCCGTGGGGCGTACCCGCCGATGCGTCCACCAGGCCGAAAGCCTCGGGCACGCCGTGGGCTTTGAGTGTCGCGCCGCGTTTTGCCAGTACGCCCGTGCAATCGAGTACGCGCTTGGCCGCCTTGGGTATGTACGGCAAAAGAACCTCCAGGCTGAGTTGTGTCGCACGGTCATCGGTGTGGCATTGGGTATCTGGTGCGGAAAGGTCCGGCATGGGGACTCCTTTTTTCGTAACCGTTCACAGGGCCAACAAGGCTCCCCTCCAAGGAGGGGAAGAAAAGGCGTTGGCTTCGCCAAGAACAACGTGCCGAGAACGTTCACCTTTTTCGCATGATAGCAGACTGTGGCGCTGCGCGCCTACCCGCGCAACGCCTTGGTATGTTCCACGTGCCTTCGCTATAATCGCCTCAGACTGGGCGCAGATTATGTTGCGCAGCCTTCCTGCGAAGAATAGCGCTGCCAGACAGATTGGATACGCATATGGGTGAGTATGTTCTTGAAATGCGGGGGATTACCAAGCGTTTTCCCGGCGTGCTGGCATTAGATAACGCCCAGTTGGCCTTGCGTCCGGCGGAAGTACATTGCCTGCTCGGTGAGAATGGCGCGGGCAAGTCGACACTGATGAAAATTCTCGCGGGCGCACAACCGATGGACGAAGGTGAGATCCTGATTGATGGCGAACCCGTAGTCATTCGGTCTCCGCTTCACGCCCAGGAACTGGGGATCAGCATGATCTACCAGGAGTTCAACCTCAGCCCCTACATGAGTGTGGCGGAGAATATCTTCCTTGGCCGCGAACCCTGCCGGGGCAATACGCCCATCATTGACTGGCATCGGCTCTACCGGGATGCCGAGTCGGTGCTTACCCGGATCGGCGTGAAACTTGATGTGCGCCAACCCGTTCACGAACTCAGCATCGCACAACAGCAGATGGTCGAAATTGCCAAAGCCCTCTCCGTGGATGCGCGCATCATCGTTATGGATGAACCCTCCGCCACCTTGACCGACCACGAGTTGAAAGCCCTCTTCTCGCTGATTCGCACATTGAAACAGCAAGGCATCGCTCTCGTGTACATTTCCCACCGCATGGAGGAGATATTCGAAATTGGAAGCCGTGCGACCATCATGCGCGATGGTGCTCATATCGACACCCGTGAACTTTGCGATCTTTCCCGCGACGACATCATTCGAATGATGGTTGGCCGGGAGCTTAAAGATGAGTTTCCCAAGGAGGTTGCCGAAGTTGGTGAAGAGCTTCTTCGCCTTGAAGGCCTGACGCGGCGTGGACACTTCGAGGATATCAGCTTTTCGATTCGAGCTGGCGAGATTGTCGGGCTGACGGGTCTTGTGGGGGCGGGGCGCACCGAAGTGGCCCGCGCCATCTTCGGCGCGGACCCGGTCGATGCCGGAAGCGTCTATTTGAACGGTGAAATGGTCAAGATCAAGAATCCCCGGGAAGCCATTGGCTGCGGAATTGGGCTGCTGACAGAGGACCGCAAGAATCAGGGGCTGGTCTTGGGCATGTCGGTTGCAGAAAACACGACCCTGGCCAATCTCAGGGCCTTGGTGGGGCGTATCTTCATGAGCCGAAAGGCCGAACGCGATGCGACCGAACGCTACATCGATGATCTGTCCATCAAAACGCCCGGCTCGGCCCAGATCGTGCAGAACCTTTCCGGGGGCAATCAGCAGAAAGTCGTGTTGGCGAAGTGGCTTTTTACCGAATCGAAGCTGCTTATCTTTGACGAACCCACGCGGGGAATCGATGTGGGGGCGAAAGTCGAAATCTACAAGCTGATGAACGAGCTGGTTCGCCAGGGCGCTGCGATATTGGTAATTTCCAGCGAGTTGCCCGAAGTACTGGGCATGTGCGACCGCATCCTGGTGATGCACGAAGGACACATCGCGGGTGAATTAAGCCGGGCCGAGGCCACTCAGCAGCAGGTCATGCACCTGGCCACCGGGACGGTCGCCGCAGTCGGCTGAATCAGACCGGGGCGAGTCTGGATCCCGCTTGTATCGCCACATCAACATCCGCATGGGAATTGACCCTCGGTGAATCGTCCTCCCTTTGGTTGGCTATGCCCAGAGTCGTCTACAATAGAAAACCCCGGCTCATGGGCTTGAACCGGGGTGGTGGTACTCAGCAGGGTGGGGTGCCTTACCTCTTTCCAGGGCGCTGTCGTCCGCCTCCAGAATCACCCCCAGACGCAGGCGCTGTACGTGCTGACGGAGCCCTGGTAGTAGCTGTGCCGGCGTTACTGCTCTCATAACGCCGCCGCGCATCGTCCACGCCGTCTTTTTTTGCTCTCGCAGACTCAATGGCCGTTTTCTTATCCTCAAGGGCGCTAGCGTTGGAATCATTGGGTATGGCGCTTACGATGACCGCAACACGTTCATAGGCCTTGATGGCATCCTCCCACTTATGGAGTTCTTCGGCATTTTCCCCTTCCTCAATGGCACCGCTTGCTTGCTCCAGAATGTCGGAAATGGCCGTGCCGATGCTGCGCGCAATGCTTTGCCTCATCTGATTCATTTCATTGAATTGGTCAGTGAACTCATCATCCACGGCCGCCAGAATCTCCAGCGCTTGTCGATAGGAAAGGATTGCATTGCCATAACTTCCCCCGGTCGCTTGATTTTCAGCCTCCTCCCGCGTACTCGCCGCCGAAGCGATAATATTTACGATCATCTCCCGGCGCTCGTCCCGGGCCTTCTTCAGGCGGTTGGTCTCTTGAATCAACTCTGCGGCGATTTCGCTGGTACGGTCAAAGCGCAACGCCTGCTGAAAAGATCCAAGTGCGCTCGGCAACTCTGTTTCGCCTCGGCCCTTTTTTTCCGCCTCCGCGAGAAACTTCCTGCCCTCTTTCAGGTAGTGCGCGGAAAGTTTACCGGCAACGCGATCCCGATTCGGACCGCCCAAGCTGTGGGCATTACGCCATTCTTTTACACTGCGCTCAATGCTGGCGCGTGTTCCAAATGCGTAATAGTGATCCCCGACCTGTTCGAAAATTCTTGGATCTGTCGGTGCCAGCGATGCAAGATTTTCGTAGGCAACGCCCGCTTGATAGAAATTCGATTTTTCGCCCAGAAGATAGGCAATCTCGTCGACAAAATACTGCTCCATCAACGTGTTTGTAATCGGTGAATTCGTCACGACTGGCTGGGGCCGAACTATTGTGAACCATGCACCGGAAACCGAACTCACCGCTTTGGAGAAGTAGGACTTGCTGCTCTCACGGAGAAAGCCGTCGTAGCCCACACCGCGACGATAGTCATCGGCAATCAACAGGCGGTTGTCTCCGTAGAATGCCTGCTGGGCGTGAAAATGATGGGTGACATCCAGGATAGGCATGAGTTTCACCGAGCGATTGGTGTAGCCGTACTCGGTCAGGTGCTCATCGATATCTTTCTGGATCTTTTGCTGCAAGGCCTTCTCTTCCGGTGTCCATGCCAACCCGTAGGGCAGCAACACGTCAGAGATCAGGGCAGAGAGCGCACCCATGCGGAAGGCGAAATAGGAGCCGGCGCCAAAAGGCCTCAAATCACGAAGCAACTGGATCTGGATGCCCACAGCCTGAATAGCTTCCGCTTCTGAGTTAATTGGCAACATCTCAGCAATGACAGGAGCGCCCGCTTCCGTGCCACGCAGCACATCCACCCCATATTTTGACTCCCCGGGCCTGAATGTATCGGGGTATTTTTGCTGAATGACCTGAATGGCCATCCCCGTGATGGTCCGTTGGGCACGCGGACCCCACGCCAGTGCCTGTGCTGAAACGAGAACCAACGAAAGAACTACGCTGAATCGAACGATATGCGTTGTGCCAGTCATGATTTTCCTTATCCATCCTTCCCGGCCCCTATCTGGACGCGGGTCGTGAGTCCAACAACCTGATGAACTCGTTCTACCCCGTGCTGGAACTACACACGACTCAGTCTCCGAAACAGTGAAAACCTATGGGTCAGCTATCGGTCTCAATCATGCTAAATCCAGTGATCACGGTAACATAAGGGGGAAGAAGCTGTCAATGAATTCCCTACAGGAGTTTTTTGCACTATTCTTCCGGGGGGGTTGCCTCCCTGGTTTCCGCAATTTGAACGATACCATGGTGTGGTGCGCGATTCAGAAAGTGCTCCACATGGGAAAATACATCTTCGCGCCCGGTTCCATTGACGATACCATGCCGTTCGCGGGCGACCATGACGAGTTCTTTGAATTCGCAGCCCAGCTTGTCAAAAATAAGCTGTCCACTTGCGGGTGCCACGGTAGGGTCACTGGAGGCCTGAATAATCAAGGTCGGTACCGTGATGCCGGGCAGCGCACTTTCCGTCTCGTTCATGATTTCGACCAGTTCGAGAACCCCTTTGAGGGGGTTTTTCCGGTAGTTTATGTGTTCATTTTCCGGTTCGCTAACCACATAATCCCACGATTTCCGGCCCTGGCCGAGGCTTTTCAAGACCGAATTCAGCGAAACAATGGAAGGGACGAGATGGATGGAGTAGTTGTTTACCTGCAAGGGCGCGCAGATGCTGAAGGCCGCTTGAACTTTCAGGCCTTTGCGCGCCGCCGCGATAAGGGCCAGGCACCCGCCGGTTGAAAAACCGCCCACCACAATGTGGTCTGTGACGGTCTTGATCACCGCATAACCACGGTTAAAGGCCTTGTACCAATCTTCCCAGCTCCGTTCCGCCAAATCTTCCGGCGAGGTGCCGTGCCCCCGAAGCCGTACGCCGTAGACCGCATAGCCGCGCTGGAAAAAGTATTCCGCCATCGCCCGGACCTCCTGGGGGGCCGCAAGATATCCATGGGCAAGGATAATGCCCGCCCTGGGGTGGCGCGGGCAAAGAAAGAATGGCCGCCCCACTTCGGGGCCGTGGCTTTCTTCCGGGTCATAATATTGGGCGTAATCGGCTTCAAAATACCGCTCGTCTTCTTCCAGAAAGATTTCGCGGATACGTTTTGAAAGGAGGGCTCGCGGCATCTTCGCCACGTTTTCTATAAGCTCGGTCACCACGGTCAACGGCTCGATTTCATTGGCGATGACGTTGGTCAGCTCGTGAAATCGAATCGTGTGAAAATCCGCCTTGCCGCGCTCAATATCCTGATTTTTTTGATAGTAATTCCCCTCCCGAATAATCAGGCCCTCATCCAGGCAAAGGGTCGTGAAATCGTGGAATTTAGTGCTGGGATCCTCAAATACAATGTCCCGATAGGTCCGTTCCAAGACCCCGTGGAGTCGATGCAGACCGAGTTTTCGCAATTGGTGCGCGCACAAAAAGATTCTGTTTCGGTACGCGCGCTCCGTGGAGTAACCCGTCTGCTGATGACGTATGAGCGTGGCGAAGATATGATCATAGTTGATGGTTGTGAGTTGGTAAATCGACTCCATATAGTGCAGCATGAGGTGCCGCGCCGCCTCGTTGAAGAGGGAACCCTGGTCCATTTCCAGCGCTTCCATGTCGTTCAAGCCGCACGCCATGAGGGATGCATACTCCGGCGCGTTGAGGTATTCATGCACGTCGATGGGTTCGCCAAGGGTGATGTCGATATCCGTATCTTCGGATAGTACCGTGCCTTCCACGGAGAGTTCTTCCAGCGCGCGCTTGTCCAGATCTTTTGCGAAGCGCTTCGCCAGGCGAAGTACAAAGTTGTCCCGGGCGCGAATGGGGAAATAGGTAATGTTCACGGGGATGATGACGGTGCGTTTCCCCAGAATATCGGCATCTGGGGGGAGGTCAAAGTGAGCCAGGGCCTTGTTCAAGCTCTCTTCGTTGTCGGGACGCGCCGCGAGACAGGCGAGTTTGTGGCGATAAAACTCGGCCCGCAGTGCCAGCACGGCGGCACCGGTATGGGGTGCGCGGCGGGTACCGCTGTTATAAATGCTGAACTCCCCCATGTGATCCACGACCTTCTTATCTTTGATCATGGCCCCTTCCGGGAAGATCATCCACGGATGTTCCCCGGCAAGCAAGGAGCGCACAATAATTCGGTCCCGATCGGGATCCGCAGTGGATATCGTGCCGGTGGACTGGAGGTACTTGCCCAGGCGCCCCTTAAACAGGTCGGAAGCGGCCAGGCCCCACACTTCTTTCCCGGTCTGCTTGTTAATGATGTACGGGAGCAGCAGCGTTTCCAAGCGGGTGAAATGATTGACCACGAAAATGATGCCCATATCATCTTCAATGCATTCATGGTTATGCAGCCGAACATCCGCACGTATAAGTTGCGAGGCGAGATCCAGCGACCATTTGGTCATCGTCAGGGCAACCGTTGAGGCCATGAAAACATACTCCCGTTACACTGTGCCTTGTTGCACAGACTATAGCATGCCTCGTGTATGGGGGAGTAGTGTTCACGCCATATTTCTGGTTGGCGAAGCCAACGTCTTCATGTTCCCCTCCTTGGAGGGAGTAGGGGTGGGTTGTGTGTTCGGGTGAGAATCAACCCACCCCAGCCCCTCCGAGGAGGGGAGCCTTTTCGCTCAACGAAAACGAATGCTGGTTTTTCAGTCGCTTGCCGATGGAGAAACCTCGTTGGACTGAACACCCGGTGCTTAAAAGGGCGGTTACGAATATCCGTCGTGCCGCACGATCCCCAAAAGGCGAGTTTCAACGAGTCCTGACGGGTTCGTGCGCTGGGGGCTTCGGGAATAGCACGGTGCTGTTGCTCCACGCGCACGAACCTTCGTTCCTCAGGATCGTGCGGCACGTCCGGCTGGATTGATATTTGAGCAACGGCAACATAGATTTACGGCGAAGCCGTTTAGTTCAACGCTTACTATGGGGGGGGAGGTAGCACCTTACGCTGGAAAAATCGTTACAGAAAGGAAGGAAGTCTCGCGTCATTCCCACACGCGTGGGAATCCAGAACGCGACGGGTTTACCTCAAATCACCACTGGCTCCCCGCGTTCACTGGGATGACGGCCCTGGGTTACGAGCCTGCCACGTCAGCCGTGCCGCTCAATGCCGAGGTGAGACGCAATCTCCTCCTGAACCTGATCTGCGTTCGACGCATTGTAGAGCACCAGACGGCGGAGATGCTCGATGCTGTCCGCATCCACCGTCGTAAATTCCAGCGCGACTCCGCCGGATTCTACGCGGGCAATTCGAGCTTCAAGCGCCAGATGGGGGCTTTCGGATCCCCCCTCCAGAATGACATGCACATGAACCCTTTTCCCCACAGGCAGGGCATGCTCCGTCAAAAAACGCATCCCCCGAAGGCTGATGTCCACCCCTTCCCCGTCCAGCACGATACCATTATCCAGGCGCACCTCTGTTTGTACCTGTACCTGGCTTCGACGGAACTCCCGGCTTTCGTTTTGCGAACGCATAATCAATCCCCTGTTGTGTTATGTTTCTCCTGTCGGATGCATTGTGGGAACGCTATCCGCCACGATCATAACACAGGATCGGCTATTTCACCAGCGATGCGAATCACGTTGGGAGTTTAATTCTTATTGTGCCGCACCCTATACTACCGGCTCGAAAATGGGGACAAAACAAAAGGAACTTTCATGGCTAAGCAAAAGACCATCCCACAGCGGGATGCTGTAAAGACCGAGGATACGTGGGATCTGACCAAGATATTCAAGTCGGATGCGGCGTGGGATCGGGGCTATAAAAAGCTGGAAAAGATGATTCCCACCTTCGAAACCTTTCGGGGCAAACTGGGCCGCTCCGCGAAGAGTATTCTGGTCTGCTGCGAGTTCGAGGCCGAATTCGAGAAACTCGCGGAGAAGCTTGGGGTCTACGCTTACCTGAAGAGCACCGAAGATGTGACCAACGGCGCCTACCAGGGCATGAGCGCCCGCTTCACCTATCTGGCCACCCTGGCCGGGGAGGCCGCCAGCTTCATGGCCCCCGAGATGCAGGCGATCCCCCGGAAAAAGATGAACGAATTCATCAAGCATCCCCTCCTGAAGGGCTACCAGTTTCAGTTGAAAAAGCTGGCACGCTACCGGCCCCATATCCTCACCGAGGTCGAAGAGCGCCTTCTGGCGATGCAGGGTGAGGTCGCGGGTTCCGCCTCCACCATCTTTGGTCAACTGAACGATGCCGATATGGGTTTTGGTTTTGTCACCGACGAAACCGGGACCAAGGTCGAGCTGACCCAAAGTTCCTTTGGAAGTCTTCTCGAATCGCCCCGCCGTTCGGTACGTAAAGAGGCCTACACCAAGTTTTATCAGGAATACGACGACCACGGAAACACCCTGGCCGCTACGCTGGGTGCGAGTGTCTTGCAGGATGTTTATCAGGCCAAGGTGCGCAACCATCCCTCGGCTATCGAGGGAGCGCTCTTCTCCGACAAGGTGCCCCTGTCGGTCTACGACAACCTCATCGAAACGGTTCACAACAACCTGGAACCCCTCTACCGCTACATGGACCTGCGCAAGAAAGCCTTGCGTGTCAAGACACTTTGCGCGTATGACACCCGCGTGCCCATCGTCAAAACACCCAAGGTCGATATCCCCTATGAAGAGGCCGTGGCGACGATTTGTGATTCCCTCGCTCCGCTGGGCGGCAGTTATGTGAAATTCATGGGCAAGGGCTTGCTGGACGGACGCTGGGTGGACCGCTATGAGAACAAGGGCAAGCGAAGCGGCGCCTTTTCCTATGGGGCCTATGGCACGCCGCCCTACATCATGATGAACTACAAGAATGATGTTCTCGACAGCATGTTTACCCTCGCCCACGAGGCAGGCCACTCCATGCACACCCACTACAGTGCGAAGCACCAGCCCTACCAATACAGCCACTACACGATTTTCGTGGCCGAGGTGGCCTCCACCTTCAACGAGCAACTCCTGGGCAAACACCTCTTCCAACAGGCCCGCACTAAACAGGAAAAGGCCCGTCTTATCAACAAGGAAATCGACGAGATCCGAGGCACGATCATTCGCCAGACCATGTTTGCCGAGTACGAGCAGATCATCCACGCCATCGCCGAGGAGGGCCAGCCCCTTACCCTGGACGTGCTCCGCGCCCAATACCGGGTTCTGCTGGAACGCTACTTTGGCCCCAACTTCGAGATCGACCCCATGCTCGATCTGGAGGGACTGCGTATTCCCCATTTCTATAACGCCTTCTACGTTTACAAATATGCCACCGGACTTTCGGCGGCCATCGCCCTCTCGGAGATGGTGGTCAACGGCGGCACAAAGGAACGGGACCGCTACCTCCGGTTTCTTCAGAGCGGCGGCTCCAAATATCCTCTCGACCTGCTGAAAGACGCAGGCGTAGATCTCACCACCACCAAGCCCATCGAAGCCGCCATGGCCCGCTTCGCCACGCTGGTGGATGCGTTGGAGACGCTGATTTAAACACACTTCAGATGATACCGCCATGGCTACACCGAGGCCTCATGGACATTGCTCCTGATTTGCCCCCATAGGATTAAAACCAAGCCACACCCTAAATCATAGTTACTCCCCCGGCTCTGCCGGTGAGAATTCATCAGGCTCTGCCGTTCCGGCGTTAGTTGTTGGCATTCATACACTGCGCGGTGTGTGCCATGTTGTTTTAGTCCCGTAGGGCCGACATATCGTAGCCCAGGTGTGAGCGAAGCGAACCCTGGGATAGCTCGAATGCAAGCAATGTTTAACCCCGAAGGGGTGGCATAGAGGTATTGGGAATGTGTCTGGATTTTTTATATGCCACTCCTTCGGAGTTCAGCCCTTTGTGCATCGGTCTACCCAAGGTTCCGCTCGTACCTCGCTTCACCGCTGGGCTACGATATGTCGTCCCTACGGGACTAACTGCTTTGGCTTCGTACCTGAGTTTGACGAATCAGCCCCTTTTAGGG
>JAJRPE010000542.1 GCA_024280935.1 Candidatus Hydrogenedentota bacterium | reverse complement strand
ATCCCGACACAACCGTGGTTGATGGCCCCGCACTGCTGGACGAGATTGCCCGTGAGCACGTTCCCCAGGGGCACATCCACGGGCTTGCTCCAGTCGGTGGCCAGGAAACTGTCCTCACCCTTGCCGGTGGGCAACATTTCGCCGTTGCCGCGCCAGCCGACCATAATGCCGTTGCCGCCGATGTCCGTCAGCGTACAGGCCTCAACCCGGTTACCGCGTGCGCCCGCCGCGAAGCCGATGCCGCACGCACCGGTGTGGGCGATGGTGGCGTTCTTAACGCTGCACTGCTCCGCATATAGAAAAGAAAGGGCCAGTGGCAGCACATAGGTTGGTTTCTTGATATCCGTGCCGTAGTGGCCCGCCTGAATCCCCATGTAACCAAAATCGGGCCGCTCCCACCGCGTGTGGGCGAAATCGATGCCTTCAAAATGAATGTTGTAGACTGGCTGCTCCGCCGTGCCCGCCACCTGGATGAGGCTTTCGGCGACCGGCGCGACAAAGCTCCGCGTATTGGGGTCTTCCCCCTCGACGGCTTGGTAGGTCAAGACGCCCGATGCCTCGTCGAGGTACCATTCTCCCGGCACATCCACCAGGGCCAGCGCATTCTCCACGTAGGTTGGTTTGTTGGTGCTCGCGCTTGTCGCGGAACCATGGCCCATCCATCCCATGGGATTCTTTAGTTTGATGGTCCGGTCGCTGGAGGAGGTGATGGCCACCCGCGAAATGGACCAGTTCTGGTACATGACGAGCTCGGCGTTCATGTCGGCCAGGTTATCCACGCCGGGGGAAGCATCCAGCACGATGCCGGTGAGGTCTTCCGAAACGCCCGCCACCCGCATAATAGCGGGCGCATTGGGGAAGCGGCCTCGTGGAAGACGTTGACCGTCCACGAAAAGTTGACGAAAACGCCATGTCCCTGCGGCTACCTCGGGCAGGGAAACCGTCCACTGGTTGTTCTCCGTCGCAGTCCAGCCCGATATGGGCCGTCCACCGGAAATCAGCACGGCCTCTCCTGGATAGGTGGCGTAGGTAATGCGTTGCTTCTGCGTCCCCGAATCTGCGACCCCGAATTGCAGGGGAGTCTCAATTCGGTAGGTGCCGCCCCGAACGTAAACGGTCACGTCCTTCTTCAATCCCTTCGCCACCAATCCACGCACTGCGGTTTGGGCCGCCTCGATGGTGGCAAAGGGTGCCTCAAGGCTTCCTTGATTGCTATCCGAGCCACTGGGGGCCACGTAAAAATCGGCCTTGTCCGCAGGTGCCGCAGATAGGGCAGCTATTGTTACCAGTAGAAGCGATGTAAACATGGTGATCTTCCCTCCAAGCAAAATTTCAAAGTGGCTGGGCCACACCCAAGATCTATGGTCCTTGTTTCCCCCGCCTACGAATCTTCTTGTTATTCATAGCGGTTTCTCTTGGCTGCGTTACTAAGGGTACCGTATTTTGTGGGCGTGAGGCGAGTAAGGTTCACCGGGGCTGCCACCCATATAGACATCATACGGCCACGCGCACCTGCGGGTGCCACCTACACAGACGTGAGGAACGAACGGCTTTGTGGGTGTCGGCCTTTGAGGAGAACTCGGAATTCGGGTTGATTTCCGTGAATCCGCACCCACAAGCTTTGCCGGGAACCGGCTGCGCGTGTAGGTGGCACCCCGGGGTTTTATTGTGGAATATGCGGCACTATCCAACGCGAGACAGACCCTGCGCTGGACGAAGCTCCCGCCCAGCAATTACAATAGCGCTTCAATCTTTAATCGTAAGCGTTGGACAACCAATGGCACCTTGCTCCTTGAGCAGCATACCTTCGGGTGCCACGGACAAGCCCCGCAGGGTTTGCCCGTGTGGAGACATTGGAACGAAACTAAATTCATGGGGCCTTTCGCTCTACATGGTTATTTCACGGGCAAGGTGCTATCGCGCCTTGTCCGTGGCACCCGGAGCAGCCCGTGAAGAAATCTACGCCGAGATACCTTCGATGCATGTAAACGCCACCCTGAATCCCGCCGACTTGGCTTCTTCCCTCGATAATTTTTTCGAGATGGCAGGCACCACCCTGCTTTCGTTGGACCAACATTGGAACCCAACGCAAGGTGCCCCCGTGTTCACGGAGGCGGGCGTCTACACCAGTCGCGGCTGGACCGAGTGGACCCAAGGCTTTCAATATGGATGCCTGATCCTTCAATTCGATGCAACCGGTGACGAGCGCTTTCTGGACTTGGGCAAGCAACGCATTCACGACTACATGGCCCCCCATATCAGCCACGTGGGGGTCCATGATCACGGCTTCAACAACCTTTCCACCTACGGTAACGTGCTGCGCCTCGTCGAAGAAGGCCGTATCGACATGGCCGACGAGGCAAAGGCCTTCTACGAACTGGCCATCAAGACCTCGGGAGCGGTTCAGGCATCCCGCTGGTCTGCCCTGGCCGATGGCACGGGCTACATCCACAGTTTCAACGGCCCCCACTCGCTGTTCAGCGACACGATTCGTTCGTGCCGTATTTTGATGAAGGCCCACCAGCTTGGGCACGTGCTCATGGGCGAAGGCGACAAAAAGATTTCCCTGTGCCAGCGCGCGTTGGAACACATAAAAAATACCCACCGCTACAACGTGTACTACGGTGAAGGCCGCGATTGCTATGACGTGCCGGGGCGGGTGGTCCACGAGAGTATTTTTAACATGACCGACGGGCAATACCGATGCCCCAGCACCCAACAGGGCTATTCGCCCTTTTCCACGTGGACGCGTGGGCTTGCGTGGGTCTTGCTGGGTGCGGCGGAGGAACTGGAGTTTCTGGCGCAGCTCTCCGATGGTGATTGCGAGGCGATGGGCGGCAAAGAGAAGATCCGCGCCATGCTGCTACAGATGGCTCAGGCAACCGCCGACTTTTACATCGAGCACAGCGCCGTGGACGGCATTCCCTTCTGGGACACGGGTGCCCCGGGCCTGGTCCATTTGCCCGACTATCGTGAGTCCGTCTCCAACCCCTTCAATGCCCACGAGCCGGTGGACAGCTCCGCAGCGGTCATCGCTGCCCAGGGGTTCTTGCGTCTCGGCCACTTTCTTGGTGCCGATACCGAAGCGGGAGCGCGGTATTTTCAAGCGGGATTGACCGTGACTCAAACACTATTTAGTGCCCCCTACCTCTCCGAAGACCCAAGTCACCAGGGATTGCTGCTTCATTCGATTTACCACCGTCCCAATGGCTGGGACTATATCCCCGAAGGCCAGCAGATTCCCTGTGGCGAATCCTCCATGTGGGGCGACTACCATGCCATGGAACTGGCCGTGTATTTCAAACGATTGATTGAAGACGGGCCGTATCTGACGTTTTAACAGGGACTGACACGGACCTGACACCCAATAACGGTATTTGATTTGAAGGAAAAAACGACTTCTATGGACCGAAGAAGGAGACGACAACGTCCGTTAAGACCGTCATCCCCGCGAACGCGGGGATCCAGTGGTGACTCAAGGTGATCCTGCCGCGTTCTGGATTCCCACTTGCGTGGGAATGACGCTACGGTTTCTTGTTTCCCCTCGTTCCCACGCTCCGCTTGGGAATGCAGGTGCCGGAGCTCTGCTTCGGAAGACCTGGTGAAGTTGCCTTGGAGACTGATCGAGGCGTGATGAGCACTTGGGTGGGTGGGTCCCTACGCAGAGCGTAGGAATACGCATTCCCAAGCGGAGCGTGGGAACGAGAGAATAGCAGGGCCGACGCAAGGCCGTCCCGAACCGAAGGAGCATGCACCATGAACATCCACAACATCGGCATCATCATGAACGGCGTCACCGGGCGCATGGGCACGAACCAGCACCTGGCGCGGTCCATCGCGGCGATTCGTGCGCAGGGCGGAATTCAAGTGGGAACGGACACGCTCATCATGCCCGAACCTATCCTGGTGGGGCGCAACGAGAATAAGCTGGCCGCCCTGGCAACAGCCCACGGCGACCTCCCCTATTCCACCGACCTGGAATCGCTGCTGAAGGACGACCGCTATTCGATTTACTTTGACGCGCAGGTCACCCCGCGCCGCTTTGCGGACGTGAAGGCCGCCATTGCCGCAGGCAAGCACATCTATTGCGAAAAGCCCTCCGCCGAGACCACCGCCCAAGCCCTGGAACTCCATACCCTCGCCGAAGCGGCGGGCGTGAAGCATGGCGTCGTGCAGGACAAGCTCTGGTTGCCCGGCTTTCTCAAGCTCAAGCACCTCATCGATACGGGCTTCTTCGGGAAGATTCTGTCTGTGCGGGGGGAGTTTGGCTACTGGGTCTTTACCGGCGAAGACCAGCCCGCCCAGCGCCCTTCGTGGAATTACCGCAAGGAAGACGGCGGCGGCATCATCTCGGACATGCTTTGCCACTGGCGCTATCTCATCGATAACCTCTTCGGCAATGTGACCAGCGTCTCGTGCCTGGGTGCCACCCACATCCCCACCCGCGTGGATGAAGAAGGCAAGCCCTACCCCTGCACGGCGGACGACGCGGCCTACGCCACCTTTCTGACCGATCAGGATATCGTCTGCCATTTCAATTCGTCGTGGTGTGTGCGGGTGCGGCGGGATGACCTCGTGACGCTGCAAGTCGATGGCACGGAGGGTTCCGCCGTGGCGGGATTGCGGGAGTGCGTTACCCAGCACGCCGCCAACACGCCCAAGCCCGTCTGGAACCCCGATGTGGACAGCCCCATCGATTTTAACGCCGGGTGGACCGATGTGCCGACGAACCAGGTTCACGACAATGCCTTTAAGGTTCAGTGGGAAATGTTCCTGCGCCATGTGGCGCTGGACGAACCCTTCCGATGGAAGCTGAAGGAGGGTGCGAAAGGCGTGCAGTTGGCCGAGTTGGGCATCCAAAGTTGGGAAGAACGCCGATGGCTGGATGTCCCGGAACTGTAGGAAGGGCGCGAGTTTTCAGAAAGAGGGTGGCACAGCCGTCTCGGCTGTGATTATGCGCCATCAGGCGCGGATTGGACCAGGAAACCTGCGCATTTTTTAAAAGAGAGGTGATGATTGGGAGCGCAGGTGTCACGCCTGCATTACACGCGAAGTGTGTAATAGTTTTTCGTGCAACTTTGTTGCACGATGCAGGCGAGCCGCCTGCGCTCCCAATAGTGAAAGGGAACACCATGAAAAAAGTAGCACTCATCACCGGCGCGAGTCGGGGCATTGGTCGTGGCATCGCACTTACCCTGGCCGCTCAGGGCTATGACATCGCGGGTGTTGCCACCAATCCCGACTCCCAAAATACCGAATCTGGCCTCTACGAAACCCAAGCCCGCGTCGAAGAACTCGGCCAAACCCTCTGTCCCATACAGGGCGACGTTTCCAATCTCGACGATCACCCGCGTATCCTCGCCGAATGCTTGGATGCCTTCGGTCAAGTTGATGTGCTCGTCAACAACGCGGGTGTCTCCCTCGCCAAACGCTACGACATCCTCGAAACCACGCCTGAAAGCTACGACCGGGTCATGGGCATCAACCTGCGCGGGGCCTTTTTCCTCACCCAGACCGTGGCGAACCACCTCGTCGAAAATCCGCGCAGCGATGCCGCCATCACCCCCACCATCATTTTCATCTCCAGCATTTCCGCCACCGCCGCCAGTGTGAACCGCGCCGAATACTGCATCAGCAAAATGGGCATGACCATGGCCGCCCGGCTCTACACGATTCGTCTCGCCGAACACGGCATCAACGTCTACGAAATCCAGCCGGGCGTCATTCGTTCGGATATGACCAAAGGGGTCACCGAAAAATACGACCACCTCATTGAAGACGGCCTCCTCCTCCAAAAACGCTGGGGTACCCCGGAGGATGTGGGCAAGGCGGCCCTGGCCTTCACCGAGGGCTATTTCGACTACGCCACCGGCGCGGTCATCGAAGTCGGCGGCGGCTTTGGCATCCGGCGGCTGTAGGGGAACTATAAAGGGGGTTGGGCATTCCTGCCTGACACAAAGGGGACATCGGACATGAAGCCCGCCACGGGCACATGTAGCCCCGTTGCGTTCGAGCGACAATATACGATGCGCCGTCTGGACAATCAATGTGCCACCACGAACACGACGTGCATTTTCGACACCCGCCGTGCGCGCTATGTCAGGCAGGGTGCCTAACCCCCTTTGTCATGTCGGGCAGGGATGCCCAACCTCCTTTTTTTCAGGTCCTTTTCGTCAGGATGACACCGCGTTGTCCCGCACGGTAAAATAGCCCAATTCCATCCAATACCACGCAGTACCTCGGAGCATAGTCCATGTACCTCTTTACCCTGACCGCAACGCCCGACGCAGACAATGAAGAACACGCGGGCTTTGAGTGCGCCGACATATCGGCGTGGATTAATTTTGTCGAGCCTGTCGGCGCCGAAGAACTTGCCCGCTTCTATATTTCCGAAGCAGGGTGGACGCCGGGCGACACCCTGGCCACCTACGAAATCGTTGAAGACGGGGTGGCTGAGGATGACGAATCCTTTGAATTTGTGGAAGAGGCCAAAAAATTTGGCCATAGCCTCCTGATCGAGGCCTGGGAGGTAGATGATGAAGAGGAAGCGTAAGTTTTTCGTGGCCGACAAGGCTCCCCTCCTCGGAGGGTCGAAGATGTGCCATGAAGGCGTTGGGGGTGGGTTTCAGTGCGCGGGATACCATAAACCCACCCCCGGCCCCTCCGAGGAGGGGAGCATTATTGCGTTGGTTCCGCCAACAACAACGTGTCATAAACGTTTACACAGCTTTGCGACACGGCACATACTTGCGCTGACCACAGCCATTCTCTTGTCCGCAGGTGCCCAGGCCCTGCCGAACTTCATCCTCATCAACACCGACGACCAGGGCTACGCCGACACCGGTGCCTACGGTGCCAAGGACTTCGAAACACCCCACCTCGACCAAATGGCCCGCGAAGGCATCCGCTTCACCAATTTTTACTGCCCTGCCAATGCATGCAGTCCCTCCCGTGCGGCGCTCATGACCGGCTCCTATCCCGTTCGGGTAGGCATTCCCCATGTACTCGGCCCCTCGAAAAGCCGTCCCGACAAACCCGCTGTGGGACTCAACCCTGATGAAATCACCATCGCGGAAGTCCTGAAGACCAAAGGCTATGCCACCGCCTGTGTGGGCAAATGGCATTTGGGCGACATTCCCAAGTTTCTCCCCACGAACCAGGGATTCGACTCCTTTTTCGGGCTTCCCTATTCTAACGACATGTGGCCCAAACACCCGACTGCGAAGCACTTCCCTGACTTGCCGCTTATGGAAGGGACCAAGGTTCTCGAAGTCAACCCGGACATGAACCAGTTGACCACGCGCTACACGGAGCGGGCGCTGTCTTTTATTCAAAACAACGCGAAGCGGCCCTGTTTCCTCTACCTGGCCCACAGTATGCCCCACGTACCCTTGGGGGTCTCGGACAAGTTCCGGGGCAAGTCGAAACAGGGCATGTACGGCGACGTGATCATGGAAATCGATTGGTCCGTCGGCGAGATCATCCGCACCCTCAAGGAACTCGGCATCGACGACAACACCATGATTATATTCACGTCGGACAACGGTCCCTGGCTCAGCTACGGGGACCATGCGGGTTCCGCGTTGCCCCTTCGCGAAGGGAAAGGCACCACGTGGGACGGCGGCCACCGGGTTCCCTGCATTGTGCGGTGGCCGGGTCAGATTCCGGCGGGTCAAGTGAGCGACGCGATGGTCGCCAACTTTGACTTCCTCCCCACCATTGCCACCCGAGCCAGTGCCGCAGCCCCCAGTGACCGAATCATTGATGGCAAAGATCTTTGGCCCATCCTGCGGGGCGAATCAAACGTCACGCCCCACGATGTCTTTTTCTTCTATCGCGGACCCCAGTTGGTGGCTGTGCGTCGCGGTCCCTGGAAGCTGCACCTCCCCCACCCCTACCGCAGCCTCGATGGCGAAGGCGGTACCGGCGGCACCCCCGTAAAATACATCCAGCGCAAAACGCCCCAGGCCCTCTACAACCTGGACGACGACATCGGAGAAAAAAACGATCTTCTCGCCCTCCACCCGGATATCGTCGCGGAGTTGCAGACACGTATAAGCAATTTTAAGGAAACCATGAAACAGGAAGCCCGACCTACTGGTGAAGTTTGAAGGGTGAAGTTTGAAAAGGTGCGCGGAACAATTTCGGGGTAGGAAAACGAAGATTTCTGAAGGAGCCGATAAAGGGCGAAACAGAAAGCGCATTGGGCGTGGTCTACTGTACGCGCCATTTCAGGACTTGGTATGCTATGGATTCAGCGGGCACACCTCAGTTTACTTGCTTTCCGATTCGTGCGGCGAGTAAATACGAACGGACGATGCCACAGAAGAGGAGGAGGGAACCCGCCGCACGCACCAATGGGGGCACGAATTCCGTATTCCAAGCCAGATTCACACCCAATGTTGCTGGAATGGCGAGTCCGATACCCATGAGGGCCTCGCCCGCGATGAGACCGGATCCGAAGAGGAGCCCCCCGTGATTACCTGCGTTACTATCGGCTTGGCTGTGCGTTACCCACGTGTGTAACAAGCCTCCGAGGATGATTGGTACGGAGAGGGCCAGGGGCAGGTAAATCCCCACAGCGATGGGCATGATCAGCAAGCGAAAGCCCCGCTCCCCCCGACGCAAGACCGCGTCTATCGAAATAATCCCGATACCAACTCCGATTCCAGCAATAATCATGGGATAGGGCAAATCACCCTCGCCGAAGATCCCCTTTACCAGGCTGGCGAAAAGTGTCGCTTGGGGTGCCAGCAGCTCCTTGCTTCCAATCGTATAGGTGTTGTGGAGAAGGGTGAGCACCGGTGCCATGGCAAAGGCGGGAATCACCACGCCCAGTATTTCTGCCCATTGCTGCCGTGCCGGGGTGGCCCCCACGAGCTGTCCTGTCTTGAGATCTTGCGCCACGTCTCCCGCCGTGCAGGCCACGCAACAGACGACGCCGGCCACACCCAAGGTCGCCAGTATTGCCCCGGAACCTTCGCCGCCCGCAAGCCAGATCACCGCCGCCGCAAGCAACACCGCGCAGATAGTCATGCCCGATACGGGCGAGTTGGAGGAGCCGACAAGGCCCACAATATAGGTGGCCACGGCGGCGAAGAGAAAAGCAGCAGGCAGCATGACCAGGGTCGCAACCACGGCCAGCACAAGGCTCTTGATGAGCACCAGGTAGACCACGAAGGTACCCACGGTGGCGAATGCGAGGATAAATAGCAAGGCATTCAGTGGAATATTCCGCTCGGTTCGGATAGTCTTTTCCTTGGGATCTCCCCCTGCTTTCCGCAAGCTCTGCACCCCCGCGACAAGACCTTCCCGAACATTCCAGATGGAGTGCAGCCCCCCCACCAGCATGGCACCTACACCCAAGTACCGTATTTGTGTGCTCCAAAGCGCCCATGCGCGTTCCGCGCCTTCAACGCCTTCGGTGGGGTACCAGGGTCCTGCCAAGGGTATGGCAATAACCCAACCAATAACGCCGCCGAGAAAGATCTGACAGGCCACGCCAAGGCCCACGATATACCCCACGGCAAGGAGGGCCGGGCTAAGGTCCGATCCAAAATAGAATACGCGCTGCGATTGAGCCACGGCGTATTCCACGGTACCCTGTATAAGGTGAAACCCGGATACGAACAATTTGAACACGGCGCCCAGGCCCAGGCCCAAGCCAATCGCACGAAGTCCAGATCCCCCCTCTTGGCCGACGGTGAGCACCTCGGCACAGGCAACACCCTCGGGGTAGCGCAGATCCTTACGGTCTACGATCAGTGCCTTGCGCAATGGCACCATGAAGACGATGCCGAGCAGCCCGCCGAACAGGACGATGCCCGTGCTTATCCAAAAGTCGAATTTATCCCATACGCCCGCGATGAGCAAGGCGGGCAGGGTAAAAATAGCACCCGCCGCGAGGCTTTCACCCGTGGAGGCCACGGTTTGGGCAATGTTATTCTCCAACACCGTGCCCCGCCGGAAAACACCGCGCAGTACGGCCATGCTTACCACGGCCGCTGGTATGGACGCGCTCACGGTCATGCCTGCGTAGAGTCCGAGGTAGATATTGGCCGCACCCAGAACGATAGCGAGGATTATTCCAAGGCCCAGGGACAACAGGGTTGACTCTGCTACGAGTTCTTCCCGCTTTTCTTCAGACATTCAATTACTCCTGGTCGTCTTCCGTGTTGCGCGGGGAGCGATGCACCCATTCGCTATCCGTGGAAGGTGTACCAAGTCGTTTTACGGCATAGCGATGGAGGGCACATAGATAGTCTGAAATGGACATATCGAGCGATTCCGCCGTGGCGCGAATTTCTTCAAATTCTTCGTCAAGGAGGTGAAAGGTAAGACGTTTTGTTTTTACCACGTGCGGCTCCAAGCGCTTCGGATGCACGTGGGCCAAGGCCGATGAGATTTTCTTTTCGGATTCTTTCCTATTCATGGCAAACGCTAGGATCCCTGAAGCTCTTGAATAATGTCCCCCACGGCAATCGGGGGCGAGTCCTTGAGGTGGGCGGCACAGGACGCTTGATCCAGGAGCCACTCCCCCCCTTCCAGTCGTGCGATTGTTATCGCGGCATTCGTCGTGCCCACGCCGTCGCTATGGGCACTACCAAAAAACTCTTCGACGAAGGCATGACAAACGTGACCATGGGCAACCACCACCAGTGTTCCACACTTTCCCTCAAATTCCGCCTGTATGCGTGTGAAGGCCGAACGTACCCGTGCCCGGAAATCGGGCACGCTTTCACCGCCTGGCGGCACGTAGTCCGCGTCCCAGAAAAATCGAGACGCAACATCATAGGACTGCTCCACCAAATCCCCCGGATCACGTTCCCGCAATTTGGCATCATAGCTCATGGGCGCAGCGCACCGGGCCGCAACAATGCATCCGGTCATCACGGCGCGCCGCAAATCGCTGCAAAGGATGTGATCGATTCTCTCACCCGCGAGGCGTTCCGCCAATTGAGCGGCCTGGGCAATACCGCGATCATTCAACGGGATTTCCTGGTAACCCTGCATCTTGCGTTTTCGGTTGTATTCCGTCTCACCGTGGCGTACTAAAAAAAGCCTCACTTTATTGATGTCCCTCAGGTGCGCATCGCACACTAACGTTAGTTTTTCGACTGAACATATGTGTATTTTTTCTGGCGAGGGTCTTGGACGCTATGCTATGCTGCGAGCGCACCTAACCCGGTGTATTCATGTGCTTTGTGCCGAAATGTGGCTCCCGGCGACAATGTTGTTCACACTTTCCCTAACTGGCACTATCCTTGCTCATTCCTGATGAGCAACCTTGCTATAATAGGAACCATGGCTTGGGATATCAAGCTGCCATCCAATACTACAGACAGGCCCCTCATTTTCGGGGCGGGAGAATAAACAATCGTGTCAAGCCAGCAGAGTAGCCATTCAGATGAGCACCCCCCCATGAACGCCCACCCCAGTCGCATGCTGGGTAACATCGACGCTATTTTCAACCCCAAAACGGTTGCCTTGATCGGGGCCACAGAAAAGCCTGGAAGCGTGGGGCGGACGATACTGTGGAATCTCATCAGCAACCCCTTCGGGGCCACGATCTACGCGGTCAATCCGAAACGGAACAATGTTCTGGGCATTAAGGCCTACCCCACCGTATCCGCCGTTCCAGAGCAGGTTGATCTCGCTATTCTTGTTACCCCTGCCACCAGCATTCCTGGCCTCGTGCAGGAGTGCGTGGACGCGGGCGTAAAGGGTGCCATCATCATTTCGGCGGGCTTCCGGGAAATCGGTGAAGTAGGCATCGCTCTGGAGGAGGAAGTCCTTGCTGCGGCGAAAAAGGGAAATATGCGCATCATAGGCCCCAACTGTCTTGGGGTAATGAACCCTATTACGGGGATGAACGCGACCTTCGCCAGCACCATTGCGCGGCCCGGCAGCGTGGGGTTCATCAGCCAGAGTGGTGCCCTCTGCACATCCATTCTGGATTGGAGCCATCAGACCAACGTGGGCTTCAGCGCGTTCATTTCCATCGGTGCCATGCTGGATGCCGATTGGGGCGACCTGATCTACTATCTTGGCGACGACCCGCACACCAAGAGCATTGTCATTTACATGGAATCCATTGGCAACGCCCGCTCTTTCCTTTCCGCCGCCCGAGAGGTTGCGCTCAGCAAGCCGATCATCGTAATCAAGGCCGGCCAGACCGAGGCCGCCGCCCAGGCTGCGGCATCACACACCGGTTCCCTGGCCGGCAGCGACGGCGTCCTTTCGGCGGCCTTCCGTCGTAGTGGTGTATCACGGGTATATAGTATCGAAAGCCTCTTCTATATGGCCGAAGTGCTTGAGAAACAACCCCGTCCCCGGGGACCCCGCCTTACCATACTTACCAACGCGGGTGGTCCTGGTGTTCTCGCGACAGATGCGGTAATCAGTGACGGCGGGGAGCTTGCTGAGCTCGCGCCGGAGACACTGGCAAAGCTCAACGCGGTGCTGCCCGGTGCCTGGAGCCACAATAACCCCATCGATATTCTCGGCGATGCCGAACCCGAACGCTATGCGAAGGCCTTGGAAATTGCCGCCCAGGACCCCAATAGCGATGGCCTCCTCGTCGTGTTGACACCCCAGGCGATGACGGATCCCGTCAAGACTGCGGAAGAACTGGCCAAAGTAAAGATGCCCCCGCGCAAGCCCCTTCTGGCCAGTTGGATGGGCGGCGCCGATATAGAGGCGGGAGACGCGGTCTTGAATGACCACGACATTCCGACCTTTGACTATCCTGATGCCGCAGCCCGCGTCTTCAACCTCATGTGGCGCTATAATTACAACATCAAGGGTCTTTACGAAACACCGATGCTGTCGCCTGATGAAGACGAGCAGGGACCGGACCGCAAGATTGTCGCCGAGTTGATCAGGAACGCACGGCAGGCGGGCTACACGACGCTGCCCGAGCACGAGTCCAAGAAGATACTGGCGGCCTATGGCATCCCCGTGGTGCCCACGCAAATAACCAAATCCGTAGAGGAGGCGGTTGCTATCGCGGAAGACATGGGCTACCCCGTGGTTCTCAAGCTCTATTCCAACACCATCACGCACAAGACCGATGTCGGGGGTGTCCAGCTCAACTTGAAGTCGGCCACCACCGTACGAGGGGCCTTTGATAGCATTCGCCAAGGGGTAACGGACAAAGCCGGTGCGGAACATTTTGATGGTGTTATCGTTCAGCCCATGATAAAGAACGAGGGCTATGAGATCATCATAGGGAGCAGCATTGACTCCCAGTTTGGACCGGTTTTGCTCTTTGGTTCAGGCGGCGAGTTGGTCGAAGTCTTCAAAGACAGCGCACTTGGCCTGCCCCCGCTCAACACGACACTGGCCCGCCGCATGATGGAGCAGACGAAGATTTACACCGCTCTGAAGGGCGTTCGCGGGCGCAAGCCGGTGGACTTAGACGCGCTTGAACATCTCCTGGTGCGCTTCAGCCAACTCGTTGTCGAGCAACCCTGGATCAAAGAAATCGATATTAATCCCCTGCTGGCCTCCCCTGACGGACTTATCGCCTTGGATGGCCGCGTACTACTCCACGGGCTTGATGTTGAGGAAGCCGACTTGCCCCGGCTCGCGATCCGCCCCTATCCGCTGGAGTATAGCGGCGATTGGACGACGAAAAAGGATGAGGCCGTGCATATACGCCCCATTCGCCCCGAAGATGAGCCTTTGATGGTAGGCTTCCACCAGACCTTGTCCACCGACACGGTATACTCCCGTTATCTCGGCCTGATATCTCTGGATCAACGGGTAAGCCATGAGCGTCTGACCCGAATGTGCTACATCGACTATGACCGTCAGATCGCGCTGGTGGTAGTCCGCACCAACACGGCCACAGGTGCCCCTGAAATCGTGGCCGTGGGGCGTCTGATTCAGGAGCATGATCGACGCGAAGGCGAATTTGCCATTGTGGTGAGCGATAATTTCCAGGGACATGGCCTGGGTTCGGAATTGCTTGAGCGATTGGTGGATGTTGGTCGCAAGGAAGGCTTGGACCGCATCACCGGGACGGTGCTTTCCGACAACCGGGCGATGCTTCATGTGTGCAATAAACTTGGCTTTGCGTCACACAAGAAAACAGGCGAGCCGACCGAGGTTATTCTGGATCTCACGAAATAGAGGGCTGGGCGTGCTGCGGCACCACTTTATATCACCCAGCTTGTAACCAAGCAAAAAATAGGGTAAGCGTTCACGTACCCTTAAAAAACAACCTTCGGGTACCACGGGTAGACCTCTCAGGGCTTACCCGTGTAATGCCTGTCGGTGAGGGGGACGGGCCAAAACCAAAGACAATGCATCTGCACGGGTAAACCCTACCGGGTCTACCCGTGGCACCCCAAAGTCTTTTTGTCAACTATAGTTGCCCGTGCCGTAAAACGAGTACTGGTTTTTCAGCCGTTTGCCGACTTAGAAACCCCGTTGGACTGAACGCCCGGTGCTTGCTAAAAGGGTTGCGAAAATGGGGTGGTGCCGTGCGATCACCAAAAGGCGAGTATCAACAAGTCCTGACGGGTTCGTGCGCAAGGTGCATTGGGATTGTCACGGTGCCGTTGCTCCATGCGCCTCAACGCATCACGGGAACGACCTTCTTACCGTTGCTTGTAATGATATGGACTTCGTGGGCGCGGGCCGTCGGATGGAAAAACTCCCACACGACCTCTTTCTCGCGGGTTACCTCGAAGACTTTCGGCATGGCCGGGTCCGTTTGCGCGTAGCTGCAGATGACCATATTGTTGTTCGGTAAGCGCTGGCCTCCGCAAGGGTCGCTCAACCGCCCTTCAACGTGGCTATTGTCCAAGTACCACACCACCTCATTGTCCGGGCCGAACTCGGCCACCCGGTTTCCGTGGGTCAGGTTGGCGTGGATGTTCCCGTTGGGCAACAGGATGGCGGTAAAAGGCCAACTGTGGTCCTCACGGTTGCCAAAGAGGGGCAGGTCGGTAGGAATCTCCCGCACCACCGTGCCATCGGGCGTGTATTCTTTTATTTTGAAGGCGAGTAGATGGGGTGCCAGGTAGTTCCCGTTGGGAAGCTTGCGTGCCATGCGGGTCTGCATGTGATCATTGTCCGTGTCGGGTTGCAGCGGCACTTCTGCCTTCAGGGCACCATCAGGCGCTATTTCGAGAATGCGCGGCTTGGCCCCCCGCTCCACCACCAGGGTATTGCCACGCTCAAGTCGAAAGACTGTACCCAGTTCCTTATTCACTTTGTCGAGGGTGTAGGACCAGAGCACGTCGTGTGTACCCGCCTTGTACTCCCGCGCCGTGTTGTCTGCGAAGGGGCAATGCAGGACAGCCCAGGGCAACGCCCTGGGACTACGGAACAGAATTAAAATGCGCCCTGAAAGGGCAGCGCAGCCTATGTTCTGTGGTGTACACGCAAACGAACTGCGCCGCCCTTTCAGGGCTTCTAGATTTATTGACACCTGATTCCCAGGGCGTTGCCCTGGGCTTTTCTGCACTGGCCCTTCGGGCCGACAAAACAATAGATCTCAAGAAAAACTCCGCGCGCTCCTAATAGTCCACGAAGTGGACGACGGAACTTAGCCTGGGGTGAAGCGAGGTACGAGCGTAACCCCAGGTAGCTGTGCCCTGAAGCCCCCAAACCCGCGTAGCGGGTGACGGAAAAGGCCCCGGCAGTCCGTCGACCGCTTCGCGGGCTTTTCCATCCTTCGTCCTCTATTCCCAGGGTTTCGCTCGTACCTCGCTCCACCCTGGGCTACGTTCCTGTGCCCCGCTGGGGCACCTTCGTAATCCCACACATTGATGTATACCGCAAGCACGCTGAACTACGCTGGAACGGCAGAGCCTTATGAATTCTCACCGGCAGAGCCGGTGGATTAACTATGATCCAGGGGGGAATTGCCCTCCCTCGAACCGCGACCGCCTGCGGACACCATCCACTGGCAGTCGAATTCGTTGAGGGCTGCCGCGCTCGACCCGCGTCACGTTGGACTTCCTTATGCTTGACAGGAGATGAGCTTTGCACTAGACTGCCTTAACGCTCTGTGTGGAACGCGCAGATGCCTGCGGGTATAAATTGGGGCGGGGAAAGTCGGGGTTCTACATGTTGGCGCAGAACATTCCCACCGAGCCGACGGCGGTGCCGTCGCCTCCTACAAGATCGAACGCCGCGAACGCCCCACCGCTCGTCGGCCTCGCCATCGACTCCGAAGCCACCCTCAACAACCAGGAACGCGGCAAAGACTGGGAATACCGGGTGATCGCCGTCAACAAGGCCGGTGAGGGGGTGCCGAGCAATACGGTTGCTGCGGTAGTGTAGTGGAATCGAGTGAACAGAAGACCACGATGAGTTCATGCGTTAAGTTTGCGAAAACGGGAGAAAACACAGGATGCCCCTCGACAAAACCTAAGAGGGTGTATGGAAAGTGTGGCATGGGCCACCAACGGGACGATATGATTTACTAATTTCGTTACAATAGAAAGGGCGCAAACAATGGACGACAATCGCCAAATTAGTGCCTTACACTTTAATAAGGCCTATAAAAAAAGAGAAGGTTTATGCGAGTCCCAGGATAAATTCCTGTAACAGTCAGTATTTCAGTTGGTTACGGATATTGACATGAGTGCGAATACT
>JAJRPE010000541.1 GCA_024280935.1 Candidatus Hydrogenedentota bacterium | reverse complement strand
GGACGAGAGTTGACCTCAACATTGAACGCACTCTTAACTGCTTCTACACAACAACTTATGAATATGGCCGCATGAAACTTCTTGTTGCTTTTTGCCCTTATTCAAATGTAAGGCACTAAGGTGAGCTTTGCCCACAACCTAAGACCGTCATCCTCGCGAACGCGGGGATCCAGTGAGTTTCAGAAGTTTGTGCGTTCGCGTTCCTGGATCCCCGCGTTCGCGAGGATGACGAATACGGGCGTTCCTTCAAAACGGTAGGAGCTAATGCGTAAATCGACAGGCCCGTGCGTGGGAATAACGTGGACTTATCTTGTTTTTATAGCGCTTTTCGCAAGCAAGGCCAATCTACACCGCGAAATTCAGTGATTCTTCGCGCACCAGACAAAAAGGTTCGCCCATTCATCACGCTGCCGCTGAACCAGCGCCGCCGGATCTTCGGGATGGGCCGCGCCCGCCTCATCCACGAAAGTGTGTCCATCGATTGACATCGCGGGGTGGTCTCCCACCTTACGAAACCAGTAGTGGGCGTTGGAAAAATCGCCCTCGCGCCGGTGCATGATGCCATGCCAATAGGAACCCGTGGCGTCTAAGATGCCCTGGCTGATGGTGTGGCTCCGATCCAGCTCGTCCACATAAAGCCAGATGGCGGACTGCAACGCGGGCCGCGACGCTATGGCCTTCTCCCGTAGCACCGATGTCACAACAGCCTGCAACGCGGGCAACGCGCCCCGCCGGGGAGCCAACGTCGCCATGGCCTGCTCCAGGGGCAAGGCATCGAAAAGCGGCTGGACCGCGTCCGCAATGGATTGGGGCAAATTCATGGTGTACTCCAAATCGGTTGGGTGCCCTGAAACCACTGATCCTATCCTAAGTTGAGCTTTGCTCACAACCCAATTTTTATCCAAAATTTATCAAAAGGACCGACAAGGGTGCCACCCTCACGCGGCGGAGCGAAGCGGGGGAGCTTGCGGGTGCAAGCCATCAGGATAGACTTCAGGCATAAAAAGACACCACAAGAATGTTACGGCACACATTGCGGAGCAAGTAATGAATTGGAACATGTTCCCGGAACCCGCACCCGCAAACTTAGCCGGGAACCGGCTTCGTGTGAGGGTGGCACCCTCGAAAATTCATAATTCATTCAACCTCCGTGAAGGAAGCCACGGACGGTAGAATCGGCGTTAACGTCCAGCAAAAGGTTGCACCGCACCGCCCTTTCGTGCTACATTTTGCATCCCGTAGCGACACGCTGCGGACCCACGGAGAGGTGACCGAGTGGTTGAAGGTGGTGCCCTGCTAAGGCATTGTGCGCGCAAGTGTACCGAGGGTTCGAATCCCTCCCTCTCCGCCATTAAATAACCAACCGCTGCAACGCCTACAACGTTGCAGCGTTTTTTTTGTTCTGGCGAAAATGGTGGATTCTGGGGTCCAAAAAGGCGCACTCTATGAGGGTAGGGACGAGATCACTGCCTACGAGATGGCTTCCAACACCATCGCGATGACCGGGGACATTTCTATTCTACTGCCGCCTGCTGTCGAGCGTGGGTAAACTTTCCCGCCCCTTTCTCGGTGTCTCAAGGACGCCGAAACCGTGGCCCCCATTCACGGGGGCCCCGATAACCGAAAGGAGTAGCAGACCATGAATCGACGTGTTTTCTTGAAGAATCTGGGACTGGCGACCACCGTGGCCGGCGCGGGTGTTTCGATCAACGCCGCCGGGGCCAACGAGCGGGTCATCATCGGATTCATGGGCTGCGGGGGACGGGGCCAGTTCCTGATGGCGGAGTTCGCCAAGCGGGACGATGTGGAAATTCGCTGGCTGACCGATTGCGACCAGAACCGGCTGGCAAGCGCGGCGAAAAAGCTGGAGGGCATTACGGGGAAAGCCCCGAAGATTTCCGCCGATTTTCGTCACATGCTTGACGACCCCGAGGTGGATGGCATCGTGGGCGCGCTCCCCGATCACTGGCACGCCCTGGCCACGGTGCTGGCCTGCCAGGCGGGCAAGGATATCTACGTGGAGAAGCCCACGGCCCACAGCATCTGGGAAAGCCAGAAGATGATCGAGGCCGCCCGCAAATACGACCGCGTGGTGCAGGTGGGTGCGCAAAACCGGAGCAACGAATACGCCTACGCGGCCTTTGAGCATATCCATTCGGAGGCCTTCGGCGACATCCACTTTGCGCGGGTGGTGAACAGCAAGAAACGCAGCAGCATCGGCAAACCGGCCGACAGCGCGCCGCCCGAGGGTGTGGACTACGACATGTGGCTGGGACCCGCGCCCAAGAAACCCTTCAACAAGAACCACTTCCATTATGCCTGGCACTGGTTTTGGGATTATTCCGGCGGCGATATTATCAACGATGGTGTCCACCAGATCGATGTGGCCCGCTGGATGATCGACCGGGATTACCCGAAGTCGGTCTCTTCTGCGGGCGGCAAGTACTTTTTCGACGATGCCCAGGAAACACCCGACACCCAGAGCGTGATCTGGAACTACGACGGGCTGACCATGGTCTTTGAGCAAGCGAACTGGGCACCCTACATGAGGAAGACGGCCATGAGCGTTCGGGACACGGATACCCTGCCCGCTTGGCCTTTCAGCGGGACGCGCATCGAAATCTACGGGACGAAGCAGGTCATGTTCTTCAGCCGCCACGGCGGCGGCTGGCAGTGCTTCGATGCGGACGGCAAGTCTGCCCAGATCCACCATGGCCGCTTCAGCGCATCGAACACCGCCCACATCGCCAACTACATCGACTGTATCCGCACCCGAAAACGACCCAACGCCGATATCGAGAAACTGCACAAGTCCACCCTGTTATGCCAATACGCGAACATCGCCTACCGGACGGGCCAACAGCTCACCATCAACCCCGAGACCGAGGGATTCCACGAAGAAGTAGGCAACAAACTCGTGAAACGCACGTACCGGGACGCATGGGTGGTTCCCGATAAGGTTTGAGACGCTAACAGGAGCCTCGCCGGGGACTGCCTCGCCCAGGCGTGTGAAGTGTAGCAAAGCGCCCTCCTTGGCGAACATGTCCGCTGCGGTATGCAACAAAGATATGAACAGGCGGGGCTGTCCCCAAGTGCTGTGGGGACAGCCCAAACTATCTGAAAAATTCGTAAAAGAGATGAAGAGTTAAGATCCTACCTGGGGACAAATTGTCCCCAGGTAGCTATGTTGACTGAAACAGGCAAGCACAGAAAAACTCTGGCAGGCAACACACAAGATATTTTTCGTCTGATCCAGTCCATCCCAAGCATGATGTGGGTACAGCCCCGCCTGTTGAAGTGCCCCTGCATACCCTTCGCAGAGCTATTGGACACGACGCTCACTTCGCACTTCACTGCGGGCTTGGGCGAGGCAGTCCCCGGCTTCCTGAATTGTTTCGACGGCGGTACATTCGCAGCGTGGGCTCACGGCGATGCCGCCCTCTTTTCGATTCCAGGTGGCCGCGTTAGCTCAAACAAAACACCGAGAAGACACCTATCCACTGCATGGAGACTTCCGCGCCCCCATGCAGTGCGCAGCGATATTTCGTTCCAACAGTCCCCCGCTACACCTCTTCGGGGATCACCCACGGTTCGCGGTAATTGGCGCGGAGCAGGCGGTTGGCCTCTTCGTTGTCGATAAAGACTTCCTTCTCGCCGTCCCAATTGAGTTTCTGGTTGCCGAGACGGTTCGAGATGTTGGCCAGGTGGCACAGGTTCATGGAATGGTGCCCATCGGCCACCTCGGTTTTCGGGGTGCTGCGGTCACGGACGCACTTGAAGAAATCGTCGAAGTGGAGGTCGATGATGCCGCCCCATTTGTATTCTGACAGCTCAGAGGCCACGGGTTTGGAGGAACGGGATTTGGCATCCCCTTCAAAGACCTCCCAGCCACCGCCATGGCGGCCAAAATACATAATGCCCTTCGTGCCCAGGACCTCGATCTTGGTAGCGCTGAATTGCCAGTCGGGAAACTTGCTCTTGTCGGGCAAATGCACGATGCGGTGGTTGTAGGGACACCAGAAGCCCCCTTCCATCATCATGGTGCTCTTGCCAAATTCAAAGGTCGTAAACTGGGTGTCAGGCTGTTCGCGCCCGTCGTCGAAACGATAGGCCCCGCCCGCGCTGAAAACCGAGTTCGGCGTCTTTTTTCCCATGAGGAGGCGGGCAATGTCCACCTGGTGAATCAGGTCGCCCGTCAGTTCCCCGTTGTAGAAATCCCAGTAGTTATGAAACCAGCGGCCCGGTCGATAGGGTGGCTTGGGCGAAGGGCCGCACCACAAGTCATAATCCAGGCCATCGGGCACCGGCGCTTCCGGCGCGGGCTTGTTCGGACCACCCGCCTGCATGAGGTAAACGCGGGACAACATAACATTGCCCAGTTTGCCGCTCTGGATGTAGTCCAGGGCCGATTGCACGTAGGGCGCGCTCCGGGTCTGCATGCCCACTTGCACGATGCGTTTGTATTTTCGCGCAGCGGCTATCATCTGCTGCCCGTCCCAGACGCTCATGGACTGGGGTTTTTCCACGTAAACATCTTTTCCAGCTTGACACGCCATAATGGTCGCCAGGGCGTGCCACCGATCCGAGGTGGAACAAATCACGGTGTCCAACTCGGGGTCGGCAAGCATCGTGCGGAAATCCTGCACGAATTTTGGCCGGTAGTCGAGTTCCTCCATGACAATTTCGGTCGCAGCACCCGAAGTGCGCGTGTCCGCATCACAGATGTATTTGATATGAATGTCGGAACGGCGCACCAGGGCGGTCAATAAGGCGCGCCCACGGCCACCGAGTCCCATCACGCCCACAACGATCTTATCGTTGGCCTGCGCTGCGGCGCCGTGCTGGAGCGCCGCCAGGCTGGCCGCCGCTCCCAGAGAACTTTTCAGAAAACTTCTGCGTTTCAGCGTACTCATGACCGAATCCTCCTGTAATTACTAGGGTGAGCTTTTCCCACAACCAAAAAACGTCATTCCCGCGAACGCAGGGAACCAGTGGTGAACCACAAAGTACGCAAACAGCACAGAGATATCTGCTCAATGCCACCATGGGCGGCAGGGTAAAATACTGGCGTTGTTCCGCAGGAGCGAAACGGTATGTATTGCCACGGGAGACTGCAGCAACGAGCGATTCTTCTTTGCGCTCTATGCGTTCTTTGCGACTAATCTTTGTTTGCTGATCAGGGCGCGTCGGGTGCTGACAGTGCCCCGCGAAATCCCATAATCGATGTTTCATCCAGGGGCAGCACCGTGGCACCCGATACACCGTCACATCCTTCGGGGACATCAAGCCACGAACCACCGCGTACCACGCGATACCCGTCCAGCCCCGAATGGAACTGGGTGGTGTACCAATCCTGCGTCCACTCATTCACGTTACCCGCCATGTCACAGGCCCCGTAGGGACTGTTAAATTCCGCAAAGCTGCCTACCGGGGCGGTGCCGGGAAAACCATCGTCCTCCGTGTCATAGTTACAGCGGTAGCGGCCATCGGCATTGGGCAATTCATCACCCCAGGGGTATTTCCTTTCGGGCATGGGATTGGGCTTGCTCTTCGACGCATCGCCATCCAGAAAGAGTCCCCCGCATGAGGCCTTCTCCCACTCGGCTTCCGTGGGCAGGCGCAATCCACACCATTGCAGAAAACCCACCGCGTCGTACCAGGAAACATAGGTGACCGGGTAGTTTTCTCGCCCGGGAACCACGCGATAACTTCCGTTTTCCTCGCGCAGGATGCCGCAGCGCTTCTCTCTTGACATTTTCTCGTAATAGCCGGTACCGTCCGGACCCAGCGTATTCAGATATTCGACATAGAGTGCAATCGTGGTCTCGTTCTTGGCGAGATAATAGGTCGGGAGGGTGGACACGGGCTTGTGCAGACCGGATTGGTCCCGGCCATCGCCGGGAAGGCTTCGCAGGGTAAACTGGCCCCCCGGAACGCGCACCATGGGAATCGCACGCACGCGAAATTCAATCTGATCAACATCCTGAATGATGCGCTGGTCTGCCCCCCACCAGATAATCTTCTTGTGCCCAGATTCTTCGACGATGCCCGCGCCATTGCCACCGAGTCCGTCTGCCGACAAAAGCCGCCAGGCATCCTTCGGTCCATTTCTGAAGTGGATGAAAACGTAAGCGGGCGAATCGGCGGATACCGTTGGGGCATCCAGGTCATACTCAACGACAATCTTTGGGCCGGCCAATTCTGTGGGCTCGTTCCAGACCTTGATATTGGCGGTATTCAGCCAACCGGCAAAACACCAAGGACTAAATAGCAGCGCCAAGGCCAACAGCACTGAAGAAGGACGAGACATAAGAAGCTCTCCGTTGATTTATCGAACCCCCTGATTCCCCAAGTCGCAGCCTCCAGTGTGATGAATCCCACGCAAGAAACGCAACTTTCTGTCGGTTCCGCCCCCCCCTTAGCCCTTCCGCTTCACGTAAATGGCGCTGTTGTTGTTACGCATTTCGATATCGAAGAGGTCACAGGCGCGAATAAGGTCACTAAAGCGTTTGTAGCCGTAATTAATAGAGGAGAAGGAGGTATTGTTGTTCACGTAGTGATTTACCTGGGAAAAATTGGACCAGCCGTCCTCGTCGGCCTTTTCTTCAACCGCATTGCGGAGAAGGCGGACAAGGGTGGTGTCCTTCCGTAGCTGGGCTCGGGTCATCTTCTTTTGCTCTCCCCCGGCTTTCGCGTCGTCTTGCGCTTCTTCCATACTTTGAAGGAGTTTTTCAGTGTAAATGAAACGTGAACACGCATTGACCAGGGACTCGGGCGTCTTTTGCGCGCCAAACCCGTAGACCCGCAGTCCACTATCCTTAAATCGCATTACGAGAGACGTGAAATCGCTGTCGCTGGTCATAAGAGCGATGCCATCAAGATCCTTCGTGTAGAGCAAGTCCATGGCGTCAATAATCACGGCACTATCCGTAGAGTTCTTCCCCTTGCTATAAGCAAACTGCTGGATAGGACGAATGGCGCATCGTTGCAACACCGCCTCCCAGCCCCGCAACTCGCTCCTCGTCCAGTCGCCGTAGGCACGGCGGATATTGACCACACCGTAATTCGCCAATTCATTGAGCACCCCGTCGATGGCCTGGTAGCTCACATTGTCGCAATCAATCAACAGGGCAATTTTTTGTTCTTTTTCCATAGTCCCCTTCCTCTCATAGTGGTTGAAGATATCGTAACATAATCTCAGCGCTCGCCGCCCACTCCCTACACCTCAAAATTCACGCCCTTCTTCACCATGCGCTGGTATTTCTTTCGGTCAAATCGAAACAACTGCGCAGCGCGGTGGGCCACGTCCTTCTCTATTTCATCAAGGGGTTGGAGCACGTCCAGCTTCTGTATCTGCTTGCGAAAGTTACGCTTGTCCAGGGGACACTCCAGAATCACTTCATAGAGATGCTGCAATTCCCGCAAGGCAAACTTGTCGGGCAGGAGTTCAAAGCCAATGGGCTGATAGCGTACTTTTCCGCGCAACCGTTCGTGGGCCATGGCAAGAATGTCTTTATGGT
>JAJRPE010000540.1 GCA_024280935.1 Candidatus Hydrogenedentota bacterium | reverse complement strand
CGATTCTCTTGTCTCAGCCTGGAAGGCTAAGCTACGTGCGTGCGATTTCATGGTCCGGGTGGAATTTCTGTGCCGAGCGGCAACAAGATATTCGCGACAGAAAATGCCAATGAAAATCCACGCCGTGGTCGCCGCAGAAACTGACAAGCGTGGGCTTTCAAAAGGGAGCGCACGTAGCTTAGCCTTCCAGGCTGAGACACAACACGCTCCGATCTCCAGGGGACACGTCGTTCCATAAATGGAAGGCTTCGGAGTTCTAGGAGGCTTGTGCGTACTTAGCGGTGGAGCGAGGTACGAGCGAAACCCTGGGGATAAAGGACGATGGATGAAAAAGTCCGCGAAGCGGCCGACGGAATGCCGGGATGTTTCCGTCACCCGCTACGCGGGTTGGTGAGGTGTAGTAGGCGCAGATACCTGGGGTTGCGCTCGTGCCTCGCTTCACCCCAGGCTAAGTTCCGTCGTCCACTTCGTGGACTATTAGGAGCGCGCGGAGGTTTTTTGTTTACCGGCGATATCGGTCCCTTTTAGGGGCCCTCCTCATCCCTCCGGCTCTGCCGGTGGTTACTAAATAGAAAAGGCCTGAAGCAACCCTCAATGGATGCTTCAGGCCCGAACTCTGATTCTTTTGCGGGGCCGATGGCTAGAAGGCCGTCAATTTGCGGAAGGCGGAGTAGCGCTCCACGAGTTTTTCCTTGTTCACGGTGACTAGAGCGTCTGGACCGAAGGCCTCGCAGGTAAAGGAGGCCATGGCGCTTCCATAGACTACGGCCTGCTTGAGCGTGTCGAAGTCGTTCTCGCCTTTTGTGGCAATATAGCCCATGAAGCCGCCCGCAAAACTGTCGCCCGCACCCGTGGGATCCTTCACTTCTTCCAAAGGGAGGGCCGGAATCGAGAAAATTTCGCCACCGGAACCGAAGAGCATACAGCCATGTTCTCCCTTCTTGATCACCACGATGGACGGTCCCATGGCCTGTATGGCCTTGGCCGCATCGCGCAGGTTGAGCTGGCCGGTGAGCTGCTTGGCTTCACCATCGTTGATGATGAGGCAATCGACCCGCTTGAGCACGGCTTTCAGATCATCCAGGGTGATATCTATCCAGAGGTTCATGGTGTCGAGTCCGATGAACTGAGGCTTGGCCTGGTCGAGCACCTCCAGTTGCAAGGCCGGGTGGATGTTCCCAAGGAAGAGATAGGGGGCTGATTGGGCAGCCTCGGGCAGCTTCGGGTGAAAGGTTTCGAAGACGTTGAGCTGTGTGTCCAACGTGTCGCGTTCGTTGACATCATCGTGATACTTGCCCGCCCAGCGAAAGGTTTTTCCTTGTGCCCGTTCCAAGCCATCGAGGTTTATGTCTTTTGATTCGAGCAAGGCCACGTGTTCTTCGGGGAAGTCATCGCCCACGATGGCCACTAGATTTACTTCGGCGAGGACGGAGGCTGCGATGCTGAAGTATACAGCGGCACCGCCCAGACCCTCTTCGTTTTTTCCCGAGGGGGTTTCTACAGTGTCCAGGCCAATTGAGCCGACGACGGTAATACTCATTAAGGATGTTCCTTTTTTTAGTTTCTTGGGGAGGGGTCAACGCACACGTGCGGGGTGGGCTAGCGTTTTATTTTACTTTTGAACCGGAACATGCTGGCTATCCACGGCAAGAAGAAATAAAACAAACAATACTTGAACCACGAATGGACACGAACATACACGAATGAAAAAAACAAGAAATAAAGAGCGTGGTTTGAGTTTTTTAACGTGTAGCGAACAGCGATCTAGCTCTCGCCTTTTTGTTTTCTTATTTGTGTTAATTCGTACTGCTATCCGGCTTTTTTTTGTTTTTTGAACAAGAAAATACGTTCTAAGAACTCGTATCACATTACCAATACTTAGGTTACAAACATATTTCGCGGGCTAGAATTATTTCACGTTTGACCACGGATGACGTAGAGCAGCCGTTGGCCGCAACCAAAACTTTATTCACCACGAAGGCACGAAGAACACGAAGGGCGCACGAAGAGGAGAATAGAGGTAACAGGTTGCACGGTCCGTCCTTTAATTTTTCCTTCTTCGTGTCCTTCGTGCCTTCGTGGTAAAAAACTATTGAGATCAAGCAGAACTCCGGCGGAACTCGAAATAAACACCAGTTCGTTTCTGCTCTCTAAACGACTTGACATCAATACGTTACATAATCTGAGAAAAATTTTCTTGTTAAGAAAACAAGAAAATGGCGGATAGTAGTACGGATAGCACGGATAAAACAAAACGAGATTACAGAAAAAGGCATCCAGTAAGAACCCGTTTGAACAATGCTTTTTGATTGGTGATTGATGGAAAACCTTCAAGTCCAAAACATCCGTGTCATCCGTGGTCAACTATTTGGTTGCGGCCAACGGCTGCCCTAAGTCCATTCACGGTTAAAAAATATATGGTTGTGCTCAGCCTCGTTATCTATCCCGTATATAATAGCAAATTCATGGCGCGGGCAACATTTCGTTTGTCGTCCATTCAGATGAACCAGGCTCGTTAACTTGCTATGGACTGTTTGTCGTCGGGTTCCGTGATGCCGAGTTGGTCCATCTTGTATTTGAGGATGCGCCGGGTGGTTCCAAGAGCCTCGGCGGCCTGGCTCTGAACATGATCGCATCGCTCCAGCGCCTTTATGATGAGATGGCGCTCCAGGCGTTGCGTGGCCTCTTGAAGGGGCAGTCCAGCGAAGTCCTCAAGGCCGCTAACATCCGTAGCCCCGTCGTTTGCAACGATACCGTTGAGAAACTCGGCTTTGATAACGAGTTCGTTGCGGTTGCATACGAGTATCCGCTCCACGGTGTTCTCCAACTCCCGCACATTACCAGGCCAGGGGCAGCTCATGAGCCGGGCCATGGCGCGTGGCTCGAAATCACGGGCACGTGAATTTATGCGGGGGCCATGTTTGGCCACGAAATGGGCAACAAGCATAGGAATATCATCCCGTCGCTTGCGCAGAGGCGGCATGTCAACGGGCAGCACGTTTATACGGTAATAGAGATCCTGGCGGAAGAGGCCTTCCTTGATGGCCGTGTCAAAAGGGCGATTGGTGGCGCAGACGAATCGCACATCCACCTCGATTTCACGGTTTCCGCCAACGGGGTAAAAGGTGCCCTCTTGCAGCACCCGCAGCAGCTTGCCCTGAGCCTCGATGGGCATTTCACCAATTTCATCGAGAAAGAGCGTACCGCCATCGGCCACCTGCATTTTACCGACGCGGCTTTCCGTCGCGCCGGTAAAGGCTCCCTTGGTCAGGCCGAAGAGTTCGCTCTCCACTAGGTTGGCGGGGATGGCGCAACACGACAGGGGTACGAAGGGTTTATCCTTGCGGGTTCCACCGAAGTGAATCGCCCGGGCAAGCACGTCTTTGCCTGTCCCCGTTTCACCGGTTATCAGGACGGTAGAATCAACTTCCATGGCCTGCCGGGCGCTTGCAAGGGCCTCCAGCAGGGTCGGCGAGTCGCCAATGATATTCTCGAAGCCCGCAGCGCCCTGTTCTCGTAGCGTGCTCAATTCGCGCTTTTCCCGGAGCTTTTCCAAGGTGCGCTCAACGAGGAGCAAGAGGTCATCCACGTCGAAGGGCTTGATTACGAACTCACGCGCGCCTTTTTTCATGGCCTTGACCGCAATATCCACGGTGTTGGAGCCGGTGACAATCAGCACGGGCACAAATTCACCGCGCTCTTCCATCGCCTCCAGAAACTCCATTCCCCCCATACGCGGCATGGTGAGATCGAGGAGAATGAGATCCACGTGTTTTTCGTCCAATATTTTGAGGCCTTCCTCGCCACTTTCGGCGAGGAAGATGTGATAGTTGTCGCTGAGAATCATACGATAGGATTCGCGGATGCTGAGTTCGTCGTCAATTGCCAGGATGGTCTGCATGACTTAACTCCGTGGTTGGAATCTCCAAGGCAAAGTAGTTGCCTTCTTTTCCATCGGATACCCAGCGCACGCCACCCTGGTGCTGGTGCAATATTCGATTGGCAATGGTCAGCCCCAATCCCATGCCTTGCTCTTTCGTGCTGTAGAAGGGCAGAAAGATCAAGTCAGAGTCTTCCTGCGAAATGCCCGGCCCCGAGTCAGAGACACGTATTTCCACTTTGTTATCTTGCTGGCAGGTGCTTACCTGTATGGTGCCACCGGTGGGCATCGCTTCGATAGAGTTTTGCACGACATTGTGGAGTGCCTGGGAGAAAAAGACCGGATCCATGTCGGTCTCGATTATTTCGGGGTCATAGTCTTGCGCCAACTTAATGGAGTGCTTGTCCAATTCGGTTTGAAAGGAACTGAGCACCGTGCGCACGGTCTCATTGAGGTTGCAATGTTGCATTCGGAGTTTGGGATTGCGCGCAAATTCGAAGAGCGTTTCGACGACCCGATTGATACGTTCAACTTCCTGTTGGACCACACGGCTGAAGGCATCGCGAAAGTCTTCGGAGTCGTATTTTCGTGGCAATAGCTGGGCGAATGTATTGATGGCAACCATGGGGTTCTTGATTTCCTGGGCAACCCGTGTGGAGAGGTATTCCCAGAAGGGGCTATAGGCCAGCTCCTCCTGGCTGATGGCCTCTTCAGGTTGGGGAAGAAAGCTTGCCACGGCCCCCCCGGTTTCGTTGGGGGAAACGTTCACGCTGAGGCTGACGTTTCTTCTGGGGTCGCGGATTATTTCGTTGGTTCGTGTTGTGCCATCCGCTATGGCGCGAAGAACAACATCGGCGAAAGCAGAACCCAGCTTTTGAACGCTATTGCCGATTACATTGTTGCTTTCGACGGAAAGAAGCGACTCTCCGTGGGGATTGATTAAGGTGACTTTTCGATCCGACGAAATCGTTACCAGACCCACAGGCAAGTTGTTGAGCACATGGTGCGTTGGTCCATTGCTGCCTTCATTCAGCAGTGCGTCATCGGCCCGTTCAAAGAGGATTTCCACCGACCGCACAAAGAGGGACAGCAGCTCTCTCTCCTCCTGGCTATAGGGTAGCCCAGAGGCCTTCTCGCCCAGAACGAGCGCACCAAAGACAAGGCCATCGTCCATGAGCGGAGCCGCGAGCACGCCGCGCAAGACTTGCAACTCCTTAATTGCTTGGGGTGCCGAACGAATGGCAAGGCTGTCGAAGAGGCACGCGTGGCTGTCGAACCAGTGCATCATTCCCGATTCGAAAGACAACTGAAGTTGTTCCGTGATGTGGCTTGGCATTCCATGGGCTGCGGCAACAATGACTACCCCCTGTTTTTCAAGCAGCAACGAGCAACGGACCGAATCAAAGACATCGGCGGTGGCTTCGATCAGGCGCTGGATCAGGCGCTGATTGTCTCCCCGGCAATTCGTCAGGCGGCTGAGCCACCGCAATGCCATCTTGTGCTGACCGAGGCTGAGGGGCGATACCCGAGACACGTCCGGCATGGGCGTGGACGCTTCGGTCACCACGGTCGTGTGCAGGAGCGAACCCATGGCTTCTTGCAATGTCTCATAGGAAAAGGGTTTGGTTACGATGGCGTTGGCGCCAGCACGCGTAAGCGCCGCCTGGGTCAGGAGGTCTTCTCGCGCGGAAAGAACCGTCAGGGGGATGCCGGGTGCCATATCCTTGACGGCTTCCACCAGGTCTTCGCCTTGCGAGGCGCTATCATCCAACAGGATGGCATCTACGGCGACGGTTGTGACGCGTCGGCGCGCTGTAGCCACGTCGCGCTCGTGGAGGACCAGATCTCCTTCGGGAAGGGCGGCGCGAAGGGCCTCCCATACGGCTGCTTTTTCGGCGATTACCAGGATCACATTCATAAGCCCACCCTTTCAATAGCTTCCGTATTCCCGGCCAGCGGAAAAGTCACGGTGAACGACGAACCCACACCAGGGTTGCTGCTCACGTCTATGGCGCCACGGTGCTCGGTAATAATGCCATGAACCACCGAAAGACCCAGGCCGCTTCCTTCGACCTTGGTTGTGAAAAATGGCGTAAAGAGCTGTTTGATATGTTGCTGGGTGATGCCGCAGCCTGTGTCGGAAATTACGGCTTTTACACAGGGTACGTCGTGCCGAGGGGGCACTCCGGGTTGTTGAAAGTGCGCGAGGCCGGTATGAATGCGAACATCGATTATGGAGTTTGAACTGTTTTTCATGGATTCAATGGCATTGAGAACCAGATTCAGGAACACTTGATGCAATTGCTGGTTGTCCGCCATTACGCCGACGGGCTGCGTGGGCATGTCCAGATTCAGGGCAATGCCATTCTTGCGCAGCTGGTTTTCGACGAGGGCGAAGACATCATTAATAATCTTCCGAAGATCATGCAGATTGAAGGAAACCGGCTGCGGGCGGGCGAAGTGGAGGAGTCGGGTCACAATGTTGTCGATGCGGTCCACTTCTGGGGGAACGACTTCCGCGAACGTGTTTCTAAAATCAGCGTCGTCATAGCGGTCGAGAAGGAGCTGGGTGAAGGTCTTTATGGATTGAAGGGGATTCTTGATTTCGTGGGCCATGCCTGCGGCCATAGTTCCGATGGAGGTGAGGCGATCGGCCCGTTGCACATTGGCCTCAAGACGTTTGATCTGCGTCATGTTGTGAATCAGCACCATTGCGCCGAGCGTGCTTTGCTCAGGCATTTCCAGACAGGACGTTGACATTGCAACGGGGATTTCATCTTCCTTTCCGCCAGTAATGCTTGTCTCCACATCGAGTATGCCACGGCGGTTGTCCAACGTCATTTGAAGAAGATGTGCGACTTTTGGATCAAGAACACCCAGTGCCATGCCCGGCGCGATATCAGGAAAGAGCTTGCGTCCCTCCAGATTTACCGTGGTTATGACGCCCTGCGTGTCTACCGCGATGACAACACCACGCATGTTTCGGAGGAGAAGCTCCAAGTGGACGTTGAGTTCCTCCAGACGGGCGTAGAGGCGAGCGTTCTCAATGGCCGCAGCCAATGGTGCCGCTACCGTGGCAAATACGCGCCAATCGTCGTGCGTGTATATGTCACCGGTCTCTTTCTTTTTTAGCAAGATCATGCCCAGAACCCCGGTCTGCGTGGCGAGGGGAATGAGTACTTGGGCTCCCATGTTCCTGAGCTGCTTGGCAAGGCGACGGGTGTTGAGGATTGGGGCGCGGTGTTCGATTTCCTCCCGAAGCAGCGGCTCCGGGTGGTTTCTGATGTATTCCAGAACGTAATCTCCGCAGGGGGTCTGTGGATCAGTGTCCGCCGTTGTGGAAAACGCAGCCTCAAATCGGTTGTCGTCGTTGGGATCGACGAGGAGCACGCGCAGACCTGTGACGCCCATCGTCTGGCGCAAGTCTGCGAATACCCGCTCCATGATTTGGTCTAACTGAACGAACTGACTCGCCAAGCGGCTCAGACGCTGGGTAAGTGCCTCGGTATCGTAGCGGCGATGACGCACAATTCTATCGAGAAGCAACTGGGCATGCTCGCGGAGTGGTTGTATGATGATGGCGACCACCAGCGAGGTGAGCGCAATGCTCGCGATGTTGTAGGCCGGCCCCGCTTGTGTAAAGACCGTATGGACAGCGGTTACCACCGAAAAATAGAGTATAAAGACGATGACGGTAACGATGGCGTAGGTAGTCGTGCGGGAGACGATGACCCAGATATCGAGCAGGTGATAGCGGATCATGGAATAGGCGAGTCCCGCCATCATCAGCACGAGGAAGCACGGGCCGTACAGTTCCATGGAGCCCACATCGAAGAGGGCGGGCAGTAACACGTTGGTGGCAATCGCAAAACTGATGCCGATAAAAATAGAACCCAGAACATGTTCTATCTGGCGGCGTTGAATCCCCTCGCTCCGCGAGAGTTTGCGGAACAAGTTGGCGAACATCAGCACCATCGTAACAACGATCATGACGGTGTACGCGTGGAAGACATGGCCATATTCAATGACACTGGGCGGCTTGTCAGGGAAGACCTCCAAGCCCTGGATGTACCAATCGGTGTTGACCATGGCGGTCAATACGAAGGCGCTTGCGTAGAGCAGATAGAGGTACCACCGCATACCTTTGAAATTCTGGTCGGGGAAGTACCCGATGAAATGATAGAAGGTCCCTGGGAGAAAGGCGGCTACCCCAAAGGTCACCATGACCCAAAGCCGGGCACTGTCGGCATCGTGCGAATGGACGATGAAGAAGACGCCAAGAGCCCACATCGTCAGATTGAGCGTAAGCAGTGCAAAAACGCGGTGCGTTATTCGCTCTGGGTTGCGAATAAGGACGATGAGTCCCAGGAGGCAGCTCGAAAATGCCGCCGCGACGAGCAAGACAGAAGTTATTATGGAATTCACGTCGGTCACGTCAGGCTGCTTTCCGTACGATGGTTGCGCTGTGGGTGCCGCCAAAGCTGATGGCAACAACCAAGGCCGCATTGACATCATTCATACGCGCAAAATTCGGTACGCAATCCAAATCGCAAAGCGGATCCTGGTCATCCAGGTTTACGGTCGGGGAAATTATGTCTCGGTTCAGCGCAAGTAGTGCGGCGGCCAAGCCAAGAAGCCCGCCAGCAGCGTAAGATTGCCCGATCATGGATTTTACCGCGCTAACGGGAATACGGTACGCATCGTCGCCGAAAACACGTTTGTAGGCATTGGTTTCACACTGGTCGTACATGTCAAGGGATACGCCGTGGGCCTGTATGCAGTCAATATCGCTTGGACTTACGCCCGACATGCGCAAGGCGCGTTGCACGGCCCGCGCCAGTGATTTTCCCTCACGATCGAGAATCAATGGATTACCCCCTTCTGCGGCGGAACCATTGCCCGCGATTTCGCCGAGTATTTGGGCACCCCGGGCGTGGGCTCTGTCCGCACGTTCCAAGACCACGGTGCAGGCTCCCTCACTCAGAACGATGCCGTCACGGTGTCGGTCAAAGGGGCGCATCGCAGAGGTGGGGTCGCTGTTTCGTTTGGAAAGGATACCCAGAGAACAGGCCGAGGCCATGGACAGGGGAAATATCGGTGATTCCGTGGCACCCACCACGGCCGCGTCCACCAGCCCCAGGCGGATTTGATTGTAGCCCCAGGACAGGGCATCCAGCCCCGTCGCACATCCACTCGCGATGGTAATCGCCGGACCACGGATCCCAATATCAATTGACACGTGAACGGTGGCAGAGTGACCCGAAAATGCCGACGAGGCGAGCTTACTTATCTTCTTGTAACCGGATGTCTCCATGGCATGCATATGGCCTTGATAGGCCTCATCAGGAGAGCCGATACTGGTGCCGATGCCCACCGCGATCCGTTCAGAGTCGTAGTTGGCGGATTTCAATTCTGCATCTTCCACGGCAAGGCGGGAACTGGCGACAGCCTGATGCACGTGACGATTCCAGTTGCGAACGACACTCTTCTTCATGAAATCTTCCGGATCGAAATCGCGCAATTCGCCCGCAATTTGACAGGGCAAATCTTCGGCGTCAAATCGCGTGATGGGGCGAATGCCCGATTGGCCCGCTTCAATAGACTTCCAGAAGGCTTCCCGGCCTATTCCATTACACGACAGGACACCCAGTCCGGTTACTACGACAGAATCTGACTTCATAATTGCGCCTAGTTTCCAACTGCCTTCCTTGCTGCAGTCGAAGGGTAAAAATCGATAGTATTTATGGATGCAGTGGCCTGCACGTTGAATGTGTCAATGAATGTTCGGAGTGTTTTTATATCGAGTGTTTTTGTGGCGCGCTCCAAACGTTGAATGAAAGCGCTTTCCCGGCCCTGGTGCCCAGAAACACGTGCGATGAGGCCTGCCTGGCACCCCGATTCTGTCGGGGGGGCGAAGCCATCCAGCTCCAATTCAAAGAGTTCGAGAAGTTGGGCTGCTGAGCTTCCCTGGCCACCCGACAGAGCGTAGGGCAGCAGCGCAGCCTCTTGGATCGTGTTCATAGCAATTGCTGATGCGCCGAGCCATGACGCCAATCGCTTCTGATTCAGCGAAAAATCAAACTCGCTTGCGTGCTGGTGCCAGGCGCTGCCGGGAACAAGGTCTGGAAGTCTGAGGCGGAGTCCGTCCGGTCGGCAACGGTGGAGGAGGCGAATCGTTTCGGCACGGGTATGGTGGTCATCCCCTGGAACTGGATGAATAAAGTCGGTGTGGACATGGATGCCTGCATCGCGGCATACGCGGAGGCAGGATACCGCGTCGCTGACGCACCAATTTTCGCCGAAGTAGTCCGTCAATGCTATCTGACTGCCCGTTAGCAGCGAAAAACCCATTGCCCGGCAACCGGACGCTGCCAATGCAGACGCGGTTGTGGTTCCTATCTCGAAAATATGAGCGTCGCGACTATAAGAGACGGGAAAGGGCAAAGACATGCAGGAGCGGGCGAATTCGAGTACGGCATCGCCCGGGGTATGGGCCCCCGATAAGTGAAAGACTTGCGCGCCGTAGAGTTCGTGGAGGCTCATTATTTCCTGTCGCAACTGGCGGACGGGCTTTGTTTGCCGCCCACTCCGCAATCCCCCGCGATAATGCCCCACATGGCTGAGTCCCCAACTGTGGCCCAAGGTAAATATTTTGAACTTTCCCCCGTCAAGAAGGGAAGGATAGGTGCCTGGATGATATGCGGGCATTGTACTGGCGGGTATGGCCGTCGATGCCGCGCCTGGCGCTTCATGCAATGCGGTTGAAGTGCGGGTAAGGAGGCCGGGGATTTGATGCCATGCAGTCCGATCATTCCAGTGGGCCGCCAAGCTTGGTATGGATGCCTCGGGCAGCGCCACGCATGCGGCATCAATGGGGGAGCAGATCGCCATAATCTGTCGTCCGTAACGTGCGGCCATTTTTCCAGCGATAACAATGCAAAGCTTCGGTGACCGGAGCCTCAGCGCCTGAGCGAGCCGTTGTGCTTCTCGCATATCCTTTCGGCGCTGGACAAAAATTATCGCCACGTGGGCTTTAGAGCCATTTTCTACGCAGATGCCCACGGCACGCTCGATACGGCGATCCAGGCAGGATGCCAGCACTCGATTCTGGTGGCGGCGTGGTGCTGACAGGATACGGGGCCATCGACGCTTTGAAGGCGAGGCTCCGTCCAGCATTGAAGTGAGCAGGTCGGGAAGCTCTGGGCCGATTATACTTTCGAGGGCATCGACGGTGCCATCATCAACGATGGTGACCAAGTGCCCATGGGCACGAAGCGCCCCGGCGCAACGAGCCAGAAGGGGCTGCGGCATGAGGTCTTCCACATGTAGCGGGAGACCCGGTAGGGCATATAGTAGAACCCGTGCATCCATGGCTGACGGCTGCTTCCTATTTTACAAATATGGCAACATGGCACAACATATAGATTGAAGCCCCAAGTAGGCATACTATATGTTGGTACAAATACTAGCACGTATACAGTGTATGTGCAAGTACAAAAATGTACACTCCGAAAAGTATAACAGGTTCGGGCCATTTTGTCATACGTCATTTTTTCGGATTTTCTGGGAAATCATTCTCCCCGACGCGTAGGGTGGAACGATCCTGCCGGGTTAGGCGACCTCGATGATCGTACTATTTTGGGGCGACATGCCCCATGTGTACAGCATCGTGCCCTGAGATGCCAGAGGCCAGCTTCTGGAAAATTGAGCTGCAATATCCGCCATCTGTACAATGTGCGCGAAGGAATACGACGATGAGTATATTGACACGATGGCGTCACAAACGCCACGAAAAACGCTTCAAACAGATTGGTGCAGACTGTGTATTCAACGCGGAGCACTTGGAGATCAAGGGTAATGTCGAGCTTGGCGCACGCTGCACTTTGGCGAATAATGTGCTTATGCGCAGCCACAAGCGGGCGAAGATCGTCGTTGGGGACGACGTAAACCTGGCGGATCACGTGATGATCGCCTGCAACGACTCTGTGGAGATAGGCTCGAACACCGAAATCGAAGCCTATTGTGTAATTCGGGACATGAATCACAGTTTTCGCGGCACCGACGTACACTGGCGCCTCACGCCGCACCAGGCCAGCCCCATACGCATCGGTGAGAATTGTTTCATTGGCGCGCACAGCTATATTATGCCGGGGGTTAGCTTGGGCAATGGCGCTGTTATCTTGCCGCGAAGTATCGTGACCAAGGATGTGGCAGAGAATGAGATTTGGGCGGGAGCACCCAGTGCCCAACGGATTGGCCATCGTACGGATGAGACGATGCAGAGTTCACTGAAACGCCATCTAGATCTTCTTTCCCTGTATGGCTTTGGCGAGGTCGAGTCCTGAGTTCACAGAAATAGGCGTTTTTTTTTGGGGGGGGGCTATGGAGGCCGTACTGCAGCGCGTGCCACGATCGTTCCCTCTGCTTGAATCAGGTTTATGCTATCAGGCGGGTCCAGCCTGATTGTTCGTGTTCATCAGGGTAAAACCGGTCAAGCTTACTCGGGTAAAACGGAGACACGTTGGTTTTCGTTTAGAACAGCAGGAGCCGATGAAAAATGACCGTTTTTGAGTTTGCCACCGTCGCCGTCTCATTTATTCTTGGTCTTGCGGTAACGTATTTGCTCGAGTCGATGGTTCAAGCCTTCAGGGCGCGGCGAGCGTGTCGTCTGCACTGGTTGCCGTTCGTGTGGGTGGGCTTTGTTCTCGTGCATCAGTTTCAGTTCTGGTGGGCGCTATACGAAATTCATACCATGCCGTCAATCTCCGTGGGTATTTTTGGCCTGTTGTTGTTTCTCTCGGGGCTATTGTTCCTTGCCGGTGCATTGGTGTTGCCCAGTGGAGAGGCCGAGTATCCCGAAGATCTCGCAGCATACTTCATCACCGATGGATCGTGGGGCGTCGGCGCAGTGGCTCTCTTTAATTTTATGGCCGTAGTGACCAACGTCCTGCTTTTTGGCACGCCAGCAATCGAGACCGCTAATTTGCTCAACTTGGCCCTTGTCGTGATCGCCGTGTTGGTCGTGGTCACACGGGTTCGCGCATGGCAGATAGGGCTAACATTTACTTATTTTGTGGTGCTTGTAATAGCGGAGGTCGCTGCCACGACGACGGTCTACACGAATACGGGGGGTTGACCTTGCCCTTTTTTAATCACCTTCACTCATGCCATCGGAGCAATGCGCATCCGTATTGCTTGAGTCTGGCGAGGTGTCGCAAGGACCATAAATCTTGGTAGTGGCCCGGCTACTTAGGATTCTGACCAAATTAAAGTAGTCAAGTTTTCGGGCGTGCGGGGTATTGATGCAAGAAAGCATTGTACGAGATTGTTCTCAATCCCTACCTGGAGTGCGGCAAGAAAGCTTTTTGAGGTTGTAGGCGCTGCGGCTCCAAGTTCATGCGCTCCAATCCACATCCCCCAAGAGGGTTGCCAGGAGACGCACCGACGCGTCGTCGGCGACCAGTTCATCCAATCGCTTTGGAAGAGCACCTGCTGTTCCCGTGGTGTCTTGGGCTTGACATGGCGCATATTTCACATGCCCACCATATTTCACACTAATATGGCGCTTTCCCGCTTTTCTCAATCAACAAAACCTATGGTTTGTAGTGAGAGATAAATGGATATCTATGTGAGGGGGTTGGATCGACAGGCCCGAACGCGGGAATCCAGAATGGAATTTTCGTTTTTGATGGGTCTTTTCGTAGAATGATTAACCAGCCGATGGGTCCGTGCTAAGATCGGTATAGTACGGCTGTTTTTTCAGCATACCGGAGAATTCGAAATGTCAATTGGAGCAGCGTTTATACGACAGTCCAAGTTGTGGCTTCTTTGCGGCCTGACGGTCCTTGCAAGTTCCTGCGCGACCGTGCCGCTTACAAACCGGACACAAGTGAATTTGTTGCCTGAGTCACAAATGGTCATGCTCGGTCAGCAGGCTTACCAGGAGCAGTTGGGTGCCTATCCAGTGAGCAAAACAGCCGGCGATGTCGAGCCTGTACTGCGTGTCGGAGAACGACTTGCGACGGCAACCGAGGATTTTTTGCAGTCGAACGGCCTCCCCACGGATTCTTATGCGTGGGAGTTTAACGTTATCGACAACGACGAGATCGTGAATGCCACCTGTCTTCCCGGTGGCAAGATCGTCTTTTACAGCGGGATTTTCAAGTACACCCAAGACGACGATGGCATCGCCACCGTCATGGGACATGAGATCGCCCACGCGATTGCACGACACGGTAACGAGAGGGTAAGTGAGGCTCTTATCCTTCAGTTGGGTGCCATGACCTTGTCGGAGGCGATGAAGAGTTCGCCTCAGAAAACACGTGCATTGACCAATCAGGCCTTCGGTCTGGTATCCAACCTGGGTGTGGCGCTGCCCTTCAATCGCGCCCGTGAATCGGAGGCGGATAGAATTGGATTGACCCTCATGGCTCTGGCTGGTTATGACCCGAGCACGGCGGTGGCCTTCTGGGAGCGATTCAGCAAAGCGGGGAAGAAGGGACCCGAATTTTTATCAACCCACCCCGCCGGAGAGACGCGCATCGCAGATATAAAGACCCACTTGCCTGAGGCTATGGCGCAGTATACCGGCGGGTATCGTGTGACGAAGTAGGGGGTGCGTATCGATATTCTCAACCGTTGAACAAAACGACTTCGATGTAGGGCACTGTACAGGCTATGTCGGTGGTAGGTGGCACTCTTGCGGTTCGCCTTGTCTATCGATAGTCTTCCATCTTTGGAGCGCTGCCTTCAACCACCCGTGGTTCGTAACCGGGGGCGTAGGAGGCTTCGAGATTGGCCATCAGGTCGGCTTCTTCAAACCAGACCGGCTTGGTTTCTTGTTTGATGAATAGCGGCACCTGATCCGCGTAGTGGGGCGATTCGGGACGGGTGCTGGCGCTGCCAAACTGGTGGACGCTTCGCGAATGAACCTGACCATCGGCATCCCAAGTGGCCATGAGCACATAGCAGTCCCCTGCCTTGCCTTCGAGAAACTTTCCGTTCCATTCGCCGTAGACCGCGTTGAGGACATCGGGACCGCCGCCGAGTCCTACATTGACCTCACCGCGCACCACGCGATTAACCTCGCTCCAGACGGGGTCGAGCTTTCCGAATGCGGCCTTCAACTGCTTCGCTTTTTCCAGCAGGTGCTCCATGAGGGGCGGGCCGGGCTTGCCCTTGAGGCGCTTCCCGACGGGCTCTTGAATGAACAAGACGGCAAGCGCCGCGCTTGTGTTTTGCGGGTCGGTGTTGTAGTCCCAGTCCTTGAGCAGGTTAATGGCCGCTTTCAGCAACGGGTCGGTGGACTCGGGCGCATTAAAGAGCTCCTCCAGCACCTCGGTGACTTTCGAATTGCGGGGATACTGTTGGTCAAACTTGTAGGCGAAAAATTCTTCCTCGGTGATGGAGGTATCCGCCGTCAAGAGTTCCAGGATCCGTAGCTGGCGGTTGGTCATGTCATCGAATGGTTCGATGCCAAAGGTGGGTGAGAAATCGGCTTCACGCGGGTTTTCCGGCCCATCGGTGGCGCGATAGGGCGTGCCGTTGGAATTGGCGATAAAGCCAGACTTGGGGTTCTTCACCGTGGGTAGTTGCTCAAAAGGCAGGTGGCTGTTCCAGAGGGTTTCGGAAGTGTCTCCCGGCAGGTATTGGGCGTAGTCATAGCTGGGATTGCGCAGGGGCAGGAGGGCATTGTAGCGGTACATGATGTTACCCTCCTTATCCGCGTAGCCCACATTGAAGGAAGGGATCGCCTGCATGGCCATGGCCTCGTCGAATTCGGCCAAGTTCTTCGATTTGCCCATGCGGTACCATTCTTCGACCTGTCGGATATCGCCATAGCCCGCGTAGCGAATGGCATAAACACCATGGGGGCGACGCACCACGGGGCCATGAACGGAATAGAGTCCCTCCTGGGTGGCCTTCCATTTGAATCCGCCATAGAGGCTGACCACGATGGGAATGGTCGTTTTTTCCAGGTCATGCCATTCGCCCTCATAGCGGTATTGATCGGGATTATCGGGGTTCATTTCCAGCACGTACACGTCGACCAAATCGGGACTGTTTACCGTATGCGCCCAGCCCAGATCCCGGTTGTGCCCGTGGAGAATCAGGGGCGTACCGGGGAAGACCCCCCCCACGATATCCCAGCCTTCCTCGCTTTTGAGCCGGGCCTCATACCAGGCCACGAGCCCCGTCCACGGCTGATGGGAGTTGATGGCCAGATGGGTTTTGCCGTCAGGTGTCCGGTTGGGGGCGATGGCGAAGGTGTTGGAACCGACAGGCAAATCATCCGTGAAGATATTCCGAAATGCGTTTTTTCCCTTTTTTTGTGAGACTGTGTTCTTTCGTTTGCCATCAAAAAGACGACGCATCTCGTTGTCCAGCCCGAAAAAGAAAGGGGTTTTCAATACGAAGCCCGTGACCACATCCTGGCCCGTGACAGGGAGGACGCCGGGGACCACTTCGTCGGGGTGGAGGGCGGCGTAGTGGTTGTAGCCGTCGGCGTAGGCCTCACAAATAGCGCGGACCTCCGGGCTGAGGTCCGATTCGTATTTTTCCGCAACAATCTCGGGAAATCGAAAAAGCCGTACCAGATAGTCAAAAGGGGCCGCTTCCGGCCCTTTCAGTTGGGCGAGCTTACCTCGGGTGAGGTAGAGGGCTTCCTGGATGGATTCAAAGTCGTCTTCCGCGTGGGCATAGGCCAAACCATAGGAGACGTCGGCGTCGGTTTTGCCATAGATATGGGGCACGCCCCATGTATCTCGATTGATGGTGACCTCATAGGTGCCATTGGGCGGAATGAGGTCCCGTGGTGACGGCATGAAGACCAGATAGGGAATCTGGGTGGCAATAATGCCCAGCAGGGTGATAGCGATAAGGCCGATTGCAATGCGTGTCCAGCGAAATTTCATGGGATTCCAGTCTGCGGCGGAGCGATTTATCTTTGGGATTACCCTGTTGGCTACTACATGGAACGAGGGACGAAAGGGACAACAGTGACCAAAGGAACGTGAAACGAATACGCCCTAGGGACTCATCCCTTGCTCACCTTGCTGATACGCAAGTCATGCTCGGGAATAACGTCCCTCAATCTGGTCCCTGTCGTCCCTATGGTCTCTTACGTCCCTTATAGGCGTCCGAGGGAAAGGAGATTTCGGGACAGTAGCCCAAGCACCTGCCCGATTTCAATTGCCGTGCGGTTGCACCGTTGGATTCCTCTCGCGCCAACCCGGTAAAATAGGTTTTTCGCCCGTCTCTATCTGAGCCTCCTTCACCTTTTTCCCCTCTCTTTTCCAGGTATTTCCCCATGACCACAGACCATTCCCTTGCACGCTGTCCCCATTTTGGTGACTGCGGCGGCTGCAAATCCCAAGATGTTCCCTACGAAGAGCAGATAGCGGCTAAATCTACGGCCCTGGGCGAATTATTCGCCGATTTCTGGACCGACCCGATACCGGTAGCGCCTTCCCCTGACCTCTGGCACTATCGCAACAAAATTGATCCGGCCTTCTCCCGTATGCGCTACCCTGAACCGCCTCCCGCAGATTTTGTGCGCGAAACGGTGCTGGGCTACAAGAAGAAGGGCCAATGGTACTGGCCGCTCGATATTGACGAGTGTCATATCGGCCCCGAGGGTGCCAGTGCCCTCTTTCAGGCCACCCGCGCCTGGTATCAGGAAAAGGGGATCCGCGCCTGGGACAACCGGTCGAAGGACGGCATTCTTCGCTATCTCCTGGTGCGCGACGGCAAACGTTCCGGGAAGAAGATGGTGGTGCTCATCACCCACGAAGGTGAACTGGATTGTGTGCCCTTTGTGGAGCTGGCCCAATCGGTCTATGGGGCCACCAGTGTCTATCGGGGGATCTTCACCGGACGTAGCGATGTGGCTACGGCAGAGCGTCTGGAATTGCTTGCGGGCGACCCCTATATTACCGAAACACTCCACGTGCCCGATGGGGACGGGGGGATTCGTGCGCTCGACTTTCGCATCTCGCCCCTCAGTTTTTTTCAGACGAATCCCATGGCGACGGAGCACCTTTATGGCGCGATTCGGGCGCATGTCCGCGAACTGGAGCCGCCCAGCCTCTACGACCTCTACGGCGGCGCGGGGGGCATTGCCTTCAGTTGCAGTGACTTGGTGGAAAAGGTCTGGTCCGTCGAAGAAGTGGAACCCGCCACCGAAGATGGCCGATATAACGCCGAAGTGAACGGCATCAGTAACGTGGAGTTCATTACGGCAAAGACAGAGACCTATCTCGTGAATCAACGCCCCGACGGACTGGCTGAAGGCGCGACGGTTATTCTCGACCCACCCCGTTCTGCCCTCCATCCCAAGGCCATCAAGCGGCTCATGGAGTTTCAACCGGAGAATATTATCTACGTCTCCTGCAATCCAAAACTTCTCGCCCGTGAGCTGGTCATTTTATCCGAAGTCTACGATCTGGCTTCCCTGGAGGCTTTCGACCTCTTTCCCCACACCCCCCACGTGGAAGCCCTGACGGTATTGAGAAAGCGGTAGCAAGGAGCTTGGGCATCTTGCCCGACGTAAGGCACACGTCGAGTGTCGAGACGCATCTACTGTTTTGTGATAGTCGCGATGATGGGAACGGTGTCTCCATATCCAGGAGATTGGGCATCCCTGCCCGACCGCAAGACGCACGCAGGGTGTTGAAACGCATCCGCCGTGTTGCACGGGCTATGTCGTCGCAGGTCAAGCATCAATCCTGTCGGACGTGCCGTGCGATCCCGAGGCACGAGGGTTCGTGCGCCCGGAGCAAGTATATCTGAGGTCCGACATCGATCATTTGGGCGAGCGGATGTCGCTGCATTGATTGCGTTTTCCGAGCGTGCTGCTGCGAACCGGTGCTAAAGGGGATATGGGGTTGGCGTTACTGCTCGGAGTGGAGTGCAAGGAATCCAGGTGTTCCTTGGTTCAGGCGCACGAACCCTCCTACCTCGTGATCGTGCGGCACGCCTGGGTCTCGCAGCATGTCTTGGTGCCCGGCACCCACAAGGCCACGCGCACTCAAGCTCCAACTTTACCTTTACCCGCGCTATTGCTGGACGAAATTCGTCCCATCAAAGCGGTAGCCCTCTTCGGTGAATGCTCCAAAATCTGCTTTGTCTTTGATGTTGTTTTCCAGCAAAAAACGGACAAATCGCCCCTTGATGGCCTTGCCGAAGTGTCCCGCCGCCTTTTTCCCGCCCTGAACCCGGAAATCGACGAAAATTTGGTCGGGATAGTCCACCGCCTTCTGGTAGCTTTGGGAAAGCAAATTGAGCACGGGCTTGCCCTTGGCGATGGCCTCAAGGCGTCTACTGTTGATCGGTTTCCAGTAGCGGGTCAGCCACGGATTGATGGGCTGTTTGTAGAACGGAAGCCCGTCTGTGCCCCGCACCAGGCCGAAGAGTCCCGATACGATCAGGATGCGTTTTCTCACCCGCGTCGTGGGTTTCAGGGTGTCGAATCCGATGTGGCCGTAGACCACGCCGCTATAGCGTTCCACGGCAGACAAAACGGGGGCTTCCGCCAGG
>JAJRPE010000022.1 GCA_024280935.1 Candidatus Hydrogenedentota bacterium | reverse complement strand
TCACGGAATCTTGTGGAAGCAAGGTTACCCAAAGGTCCGTGGCTGTCCCGTCGTTGGCGGAGAAATCCGTGGATCTTCCGCCAACGACGGGACAGCCACGCCCGTTAACGTGCTTGCCGTTGAGCCAAGAGGATACGTACTATTTCGTGTCAACAAAAATAATCCGCGCTGCTCGGGGCGTGTCAGTCCCTGAACGCCTCGTGAATTCTTACGTTACTATTTACAAGGGGACCTATCTTTTCAAGCACCAAAGGTATCATCCCTATTTTCTGAAAATTGCCCATAATCCCTATCGGGATCAGGATCTCCACGACCTTGTTTGCGAACCTACCGCGCTACAGCACGCAGACGCAGGTCCAGCGCTTCGCCCGGTCGAAAGACGTTTTCGGGCAGATCGCCGACCAGCACCGCATAGCCGTATTGTGGCATTGCTGTGCTGAGCAGGAGACGGGGCGGAAAGGATTCGATATGAGCGCCGACCTTGATGATTGTACCCTTCACGACCGCGCTGGGGTGAGTCCGTGCGTGAAGTTCCACGGTATCACCCACGTTAAATCGACGTGATGTGCGCTCATCCACGTAGGCCAGGACACGGTTACCGCCCGCGCCCGTGATGGTCAAGACCGGCTCGCCCGCGAGCAAGGACTCGCCGGGGCGTCGTGTAATGGCCGCCACTTGTCCTGAAACAGGCGCGACGAGCGCCAAGGAACTGCGTTGTACCTGGACTGCGCCAACCCGGGCCTCCTGTGCCGCGATGTCGGCCTGAAGCGCACGCAACAGCGCGTCCGTTTCCGTTGCGTCCGTCTCCAGGGATTCCTGCGATTCCCGTCGTTTCGCCGCGGTCGCGATGTTTTTTTCCGCCAGTGCGATGGCGCGGGTGTCCTTGTCTATCTTGGTCTTCAGCGCTTCATAGCGCAGGCGGATTTCGTCGTAGGCGGCATCATCCAGTAAAAGCTGGTCACGCAACGCTTCATCGCGCTTCATTCGAATTCCGAGTCGCTCCAGCGTTACTTTGTCTGTCTCGTGTTCAATCACCCGGTCAAGGTGATCAAGCCGCGCTTCCTCCTCATTCAAGACGAAACGGCGCAAGTCATTCTGGACCGAGGCCTGCTCAAGATGCTGGGTCTGGGTGTAGCGCTCGCTCTCGGCTTCGAGCAGGGCGCGAACCCGGTTCAATTCGGCCTCCGCCACCATTAATTCAGATCGAATCAGGGTATCGTCCATCATCGCCACCACCTGGCCCGCCTCCACCTCATCCAGGATGTCCACCGCGAGGCTCTGCACGGTACCATCCATCAGGGGCGACACCAAGGCCGTCTGGAAATCCATGATGCCAGGAGCATCGACGTAGACCCGTTGCTCCTGAACCAAGACCACAGCAAGCACGACAGCACCACCCCAGATCAGAATGGGAAGATAGCGCCGACGCCATAAGGCAAGCAGCCGGAAAAAAGGGGTGCGAATTTTCGCTGAGTCTGTGCTGCTCATACTTGCGCCTGTTCCTCATGAAGCACGAAGGTCACGCTTGAAATGCCTTCTATCCCCTTCAGTTCCCCGACCATATCATCGGCACGATCCGGGTCCCGCATGATCAGCCGGAAGGACAATTCGCCATGGCCGCTCTCTTGAAAACGCTGAGAAACCAAGTGGATCGTCCGGCAATAACGCGTCAGCACATGCTGGGCCGTATCACGGCGACACCGCTCCGAATCCAGATGAATCCGCACGAAGCCATCGCCCATATTCAGCTGCCCGAATCCGGTCCAATACAAATAAAGCAAGAGCAGACAGAACACGACGGTACCCAACAGGGCCAGATGGATACTGCCCGTTCCCGTGGACATGCCTACGACGAGAGAATAGAAGACGAAGGCCGTGTCCCGTGTGTCTTTCAGAATATTGCGAAAACGGATCACAGAAAGCGCGCCAATTAATCCGAAGGCGATAACGATGTTGCTTCCTATAACCATCATGCTCAAGGAGATGAGTACGGTGAGGAGAATAATCGATTGGACGAAGGCGCTCGAATAGGACAAGCCTGTGTGGGTGAACATATAGGTCCATGCGGCCACCTGCCCCAGGATAAAGGCGAGCAGTAGGCCGAGCAGGGCCTGATCCAAGGCGATCTGCGCAGGCCCGCTGCCTGCAATCATGGTTGTCAGCGCATCCACGAGGAAACCCCTTCCATTGAACCCGACACATCGACACCTTCGTCACGCAGGGCATCCACGCACACGACGTATTTGGCAAAAGACTCCCGGATTAAGTTGAAGCGCCGAATCAAATCGCCCACCCAGCAGGGATAGATATCGCTAAACTTCACCTCCATTACGAGGGGCAGTCCCGCGCCATCATTCCAATGGGGCGAAGCCATCCATCCCACCGGATCAAAGCGGTCACTTGGCAGGCAACTCAGGTTGCGGTCAAAGGTGATGCGCAGGGGTTCCTCCGCCTTGCCAATAAAGGCCTCGCGCATATAGCGAACGACCACGCGGGGTGTTGCGTCAATGGACTCGCGAATATCACAGAAGCTGTAAAGGTTCTTCATATCCTGCTCTGGGTTTGCCAGCATTTCCGGGCGCGGCATCTCGCCGCGAAGCAGCGGCTCTACAAAGGCATTGTGGACAACCGACCGCTCTTTTCGAACGATCTGGTTCATTCGGTGCTTTACTTCAAAAAAACAGAAGTCACCAGCAGCGGCATAGGTGCGTATGCGCAACTTGTGCCTTCGCATTTCACCGCGCACCGAACTCATGTACAAGGCCAAGTCCGGCGAGTCAAGATAGGTGCTCGTTATAGGATATTCCTGCCCGTGTGTATCCGGCTTGACAAAGGGCCGAATGTGTTCGCGAACTGCCTGGGCCTGCAACTCGCTGATGATGTATTTTGCCTCAAAACGCTGTGCCACGGCCGGGGCCGAGGCAGCGCCGCTATGTATCGTATCATTTGCCATCCGACGCTCTGTTAGAGACCCGGTGTCGCCGCGCCCCCGGTCCAACTGGCGGGGTCATTGCCAAACGCCGTTGTGCTTACACGCTGGAGGGCATCACCCTGGCCGTTGGGGCTTTCGGGCCACGGCGCGGACGAATCATATTTTACGTGATCGACGCGAATATAGTATTGGGCTTGCCCTTCTTCCAGGGGCGCGGGTCGTGACAAGGCCACGCCTTCGCCATCGCTCAGACGACCGCCATAGGGCCCCAGCACGGTTGCCCCGCCCACGGCGGGATAGGCGGCATTGAAGGTGTCGGGGTCCCGAGCTACAATTAATCGTCCAAATGCGGGAATGGAGGTGCCCGCCGGGAAGTTGTATTCGATACCGTTGGTGAAGCGCCACGGCGCGCCATTGGCCGCGCCCAAGACAATCTCCGAAGCCGTCGTATTGTACAGTTCGATGTACTCGGCGTTCTGGTCGTTCGTGCCGGGATCGTACATAATCTCCGTCATGATGACATCGCCCAGGAGGGGATCCGCATTGGCGCTGCCCGGCGTATTCAGGCTCATGGCGACAAACTTATCCCCGCCATCGCTCGTGATATAGCGCCCGAAAGCTACGTTGGTCTCCGAAGCGCCAAACTCCTCCTCCGTGCGGTATCCCGTAAGCGTGCCACCATCGCCTGAACTCAAATACACGCCATCGCCATTGGAACTGAGGGCGAAGGGGATCAGCGCATCGGGGTTGTCGAGGCTGTTGAAATGCTGATCTTCATAGATCAGGAGATAGCCAAGGGAAGGAACAATGGTGCCCTCGGGCATCACATACTTCTGCAATACTGCTGGGTCATCACTGAGATACCAGCCACTCACATCAATGGCAGCATTGGACGTATTGTAAAGCTCTATCCAGTCCGGGGCTGTGGAATGAGAATGGGCCAGCACCTCGTTGATGAGGATGGAATCCGCCGATGCTACATTGCCGTCGTCCCCGGTTCCGGGCGTGCCGCCGCTGAGGCTGCTCGCCATCCAGTTCGTCTTGTCGCTCCAGGCCGTGAGGGGATCCAGACCCGTGTCGACAATCGTCAGCGTATGGCCGTTCCCGTCCGTTACGCTGAACCAGCCATCGCTGTACCGGAATTGGTGGATTGGGCTGCCCAGCGCATCTTCCAGAACAATCCGCTCGCCCGCATTGTTCAAGCGCCCGGTGTAGGCACCGGCCACATTAATGCCCGCGCCATAAATGGCCTCGAAAGCAGCCACATCCTTGACGACGACCACATACGCGCCCGCTTCCAGGGTCATGGCGGGGAAGGTAAAGGCGACACCATCGGTAAAGGCCATGTTGTTAAGGTCAACGGCAGTGCCGCTGGTGTTTTGCAGTTCGATGAATTCGGCGTCGGGATTTCCTGCGGGCGCATCCATCGGGTGGTACATGATCTCCGTGATACGAATACCACCCTGGGCCGCATCCGTCGCGTAGACCGCCGTCGTAAGGGCGCTCCACACATTGTTGTCGAGGATTCGCGCCTTAACAACGGTGGTTTCCGTCAAGGCTACGGGGGCCGTATACTCGATGGCGCCAGCGGCAACTTCACCCTGCGATCCGTTGTTCGCGTCAACGAACATGGGCAGCCTCGGATCCGTGCCATCAAGGGTGTAATAGACCGTTCCCGATCCATTGGTATTCAAGAAACTCAGGCTGTCACCCGATGAAATTTCACCGCCGTGTGTGGGCGTGCCGTTAATCGCGAGAACAGGGGCCGTCATTTGGGGATACCAGCCCCGATCACGAAATTGCTCCAAAACCACTGCCGTGCGGGCCGGGAAAAATTGATTGATTATACCGTTAACGGTAGTGCGCCACTCGCGATCACGCGTTCGGGGCAATTCGTTGTCTGCCTGGGTCGCATCCCCCCAACGTGCGGACTCGGCGACAATAGCCGTCTCCAACTCTGACACACGCGACTGAAAACGCGACGAGGCCACCTGAGGAGTCAAGGCTCCCCCATTGAAGAAATACTTCTGTACATAATCCGCAAATGCCATCCGATATTCCGGGTGGGCCACCAGTTTTTGGTGCAGGGTTTGTGGATTGTTATGCTTGTACGTGTCAAGATTAGAATTTTCCCATGGCCCCGTTCTGTCTACCGTAGCATCGATCTGGGGAAAAGGGAGTACGCCCGACAAATGCGCTAACAGCGTATGCTCCGAATCGTGGGTGAGATAGACAAATCCGTTGGGGTTCGTGTGGTTATAAAGGGCATAGAGGTTATTTGCCCCGGTATTCAGATTCCCTTCTTCATCATCAAACCACCAGGATACTGGCGCATCGTTGTTGCCCGTATAATAAATTATCAACATGTAGGGGATAAGATTGTCCAAATTCACCAACTTGGGATAAAGCGGATTGTCGGTGCCGTCCGGGTTCTTGCCCAACACCTTATAGTAGGCCTCATCCGTCGCATATCCCGCGACAGTAGCTTCCCAGAGCGCTGTCCAGCCCTCGGCATTACCATCCGCAATTACACTATTGCGTTTGATCGTGTCGTAATCCGTCGCATCGCCACCCAGATATGATTCCGCAAACTCCGCCCCAACACGCTCCTGTGATTGATATACACCCCAGTAAACACCGTTAATGTAGAGATGGTAGTAGCGACTTCGTGTGTAAGGCTGCCCCATATCCCGCTGAGTATCCCGGGAGAACACATCCCGGTTCATCGTATCCAAATCACCAAGCCCGTCGCCATCCATATCACCCAGATGCCAGGAATAGTCCGAGCTGGTACGAAGGCCCAGTTTATCAAACACGCCCACACCCTCATCACCAAAAAGCGGAAAACGAAGTTTTGAATCTCCATACTCACTACGGAAGTACAGACGAAATGCGTGCTTGGCATTGTCCCCCCGGCGGCTCCAATTACCACGAATACGAAGGCCCGCACCTACCTGGAAAGTTGCCCCACCATCGGGATCCAAAAGTTCCACCGATACAGGACGCTCCCACGCACGCCCAGATTGTTTCGCGTTGACATAAATCCCCGTAGCAGGATCGGTCAGGTTGTCCAAGTCCGTCACGATAGACAAAGTCTTAATCGCCATCAGGGACTCTTTCATAATCGGGCTGTAGGCCCCGTCTTGCGTCACTTCCGGGTCCATGGTGTAGTCGAAAATCTGCGTATTAACCACCCCGGTGGGCCACCCCGAAGGCGTACCGCCATTTGCTGACTGAGCCACCACATCATCAAGAAAAATATAGGTTTGCGTGTAGATCTTCGAGACTTCGGTACCACCCACAAATACGCCCGCCCGAACCGTGGCCGTAGTCGAAATGGTCAATGGCCCGCTGTACGTCTCCCCATTCGCGTTCACCGTGTCGTCGTCTGCGGTGGGTTCCGTGCCGTCAAGGGTGTACCGTATCTCCGCGTCCGCAGTGGCGGTCGTCAGCGTCAAGTTGAAAGAACTCTCGAAAAAGCCATGCTGGTGGCTGAACGCGACGGAGGGCGTATTCTCGGGCAGCACTTCAATGTAATCCAGCTTTGTTATGGACCGTCCCAAGCCGCCCCCGGACACGGTCAGGGAAACGGTATAGAATCCAGGCGTTGTATACGTGTGTTCGGGATTCTGAAGTTCGCTGCCAGTGCCATCGCCGAAGTCCCAATCCCATGTGTCGATGCTAACTGCGTCGAGGTTTGATAAGTCACTGAACTGCACCGTGAACGGGGAAGACTCTGATGTAATCGTCGCGCTGAATTCGGCTTCGCCTTCACCTTCACCTTCGCCTTCGCCCTCGCCCTCGCCCTCGCCCTCGCCCTCGCCTTCGCCTTCGCCTTCGCCTTCACCTTCACCTTCACCCTCGCCCTCGCCCTCGCCCTCACCTTCACCTTCACCACCCACTGTGGTAACGGAAATGAAATTACTTCGTGCTACGGAGTCGTTTTCACCCATTTCGGTAACAATGCTCAGCGATACCGTATAGTCACCTGGCGTATCGTAGCTATGGCTCGGATTTTGTTCGTTGCTGAAGGTGCCGTCCCCGAAGGTCCAGGACCATGATGCCACTTCCGAATCGCCGCCCAGAGAGAGGTCGTTAAACTGAACAACAAGGGGCGCGTCGCCCGTTACGACATCTGCGTCAAAGGATGCGAAGGGGCTGCCTTCAAAGCCGGTCGCGTCAAAAGCGGCGAATACGGACAGATCAGTCAAATCCATTGTGAGCAGCGAATCGATGCTCACGACATTCGTCACGCTGGCGGGCATCCAAGTGCCAGCCTCCGCAATAATCTGTATGCCGTCGTCATCATCGCTCGTGACAAAGGTGGGATGCTCGTAGAGTGTCTGCCCGGCAAGGAGTCCCGCTGCCGGTCCCATAATGCTAAGTGCAACGGGGTTTTCCACCAGGCGATCCGTCGCAATCTCGTCAAAGGTGTCGCCCGAGTCGCTGCTGACCAATACGCTGATGTCCAGCAACAACGCATCATCCACCAACACGCCGGGGGAACGTCCCAATGCGGCGGCCTCGTTATTTCCCAGCAGGGTCGACAAGTCGGTGCCCAATACGACAATCAAAACACCAGACTCATCTTCTTCAAGGATGCCGCGCGAAACGGCCACTTCCACCGTCGAGCCACTGTCGTCGTCTGGCTGCAATACTAAAGAAAGGGGGTTATCGCCGTGGGCAGTGCCCGATTCAAAGCGAATTACGCCCGCGTTTCGGGTCATACCCGTCCCGGCGACGGTCACGGAGGCCAGCCACATGTCACCGTCATTCGCAAGCAAGGCGAAGGGATTGTTTGGCAGGGCGCTGTTTGCCGAATCATCAGCCGCCTTGGCCTCTGTAATCATAAAGGACACCGAATCTTCCAGGGTGCTTCCAGAAGTATATACCCGTGCCGCCGTAGCCGTCACGGTGTGGTTTCCCAATGACAAGTCGGCATAGTTAGACGCCATCAGATCAAAAGGTTCATCACTCACCGAGCCCACCGCAGCCCCATCAAGCGTGTAGCTGACCGAATCCGTGTCTGCCGCACAGTCTGTTGTGCCGGAGAAGAACACCGGCGTTTGCGAGAGTCCAACGGTTACCACGACATTGGCACCGTTTTGTGGCTGTAGAATATTTAGGGAAGACAGACTGCACGTTGAATCCACGATGACCATGGATGTCTTGGTTTCCGTGTCCTCGCCATCGGCAGACGTGACGGTGAGTGAAACATCATAGGCCCCGGGAATCTGATACGTGTAACTGGGTGCCGGGCTTGTGCTCGTACCACCGTCGCCAAAATCCCATGCCCATTGGGTGATGGCGGCACTGCCCGCAGTGGAGGCATCCGTAAACGTAACCGAAAGAGGCGCCGTGCCCGATGTTCCTGAAGCGGAAAAGGCTGCGGAGGGTGGTACTTTGGTTCCCGTAGTCGGGCACCCCGCCAGAACAAGCCCTGCCCCCACGCAAAAAAACAAGCCAAAAACACTTCTGCGGAGTGACATAACGGATTTACCTCCCGTTTGTTGTACTGTCGTCACGTGCCTAAAGCGATACAAGCATTGTGGGCACGGACCGAATGCTGCGTGCAGCCAAGCACTCCACTATAGCCCAGAGAGCAGAGATGGTTCAAACAAAAGTACGTAAAACCGCAAGGAATACATTCCTTCCGCTATTTCCTGCCGGAAGTTTTTCAGCCTACCAATCTCAGTTGTATTTGAGGTACACAACCCCATCATCTGCTATCCCCTGAGACGGAATAAGGTTCCCTATGGCATGGCAAGTCGTCACACATGGGTGAAGGGCACCTTCGAAAAGCTGCATCAGGCGTGTCCGTAGGGTATACCCTCTGGTTGCATAAATCCGAGTTTTAGATGAGCTTATATGCCTCTCAGGGGCGCATAATCATTGAGCAAAATTCGTTTTGGAGTACTGTCAGGAGTGGGTAGCTGGACTGCACTCCCGGTGAGGTCCTTAGCCT
>JAJRPE010000539.1 GCA_024280935.1 Candidatus Hydrogenedentota bacterium | reverse complement strand
CGCCACCACATCCGCTTCCGCTTCATCATAAACGTCACCGGGATCTTCGTCGGGATCGCGGAGAAAAATTCGGATATCGCCATAAGTGCTGTGCTGATGGTAGCGGATACGCCGCATCCGGCAGAGTTCGAGGATGGCCAGAAAACAACATACCAGATGAATCTTGCCGTTGTTGTCCGCTTTAAGATCAGCCCAGGTCAGCGTATCGCTGCTCTCAAGGATTTCCTGAATATAGGCGATTTTTTCATCGACCGACGCGCCCTCCAGTTCGACTTCGTGGAAGGCCGTATCGACCACGAAACGAAGAATCGCCTTGATTGCCTTCATGAGATCATAGAGCGAGATATCGAGCATTTCGGTATCTTCGTCTTCATCATCCTGGACCTTGGGCTTGCTCTTGCGGCCAAAATAATCCTGGGCCATTTCGCCCTGTTCGCCCAGCAGGTCGGCGAGATCGCGGTATTTCCGGTATTCCAGCAGCTTCTCCACCAATTCCAGCCGGGGATCTTCCTCTTCAAGTTCTTCGTCGTCCTCGTCGTCGCCCATGTCGATAGGCAGAATCATCTTGGACTTGATCTGAATCAAGGTGGCGGCCATAACGAGGAAGTCGCCCGCCGCGTCGAGATTCTCATCGTCCATCATCTCCAGAAAGCGCAGGTATTGCTCGGTCACCTTCAGAATGGGAATGTCGAAAATATCGATTTCCTGGGACTTTATCAGGTAGAGCAGCACCTCAAAGGGCCCCTCGAACTTGTCCAATTCCAATCGAAGGATCTCATCGGGAATTTCATCCTCGATGCCTTCGATGATCATGGGGCCGTCGTCGGGTGTATTCGCCGCCTCTTTCGCGACCGGGGGCGTCGTTTTTTCTGCTGGGCTTGTGTCGGTGCTACTCAATGATAGGTGCCTGGTATGCGTTTAGTGCCCTTTGGGCCTGTTATCGACAAAAAAATGGTTCTTCCGGTTCAAGGGTACGTTGTAGTTCAGAGCGACTTGCCTTGTCTGCTTTTTTTCTCGCCGTTGAGCGCCGAAGGTGCGTTCTATATCAGCCTGGGGCAACGCCCCAGGTCTCAAATCGGACAGAATTCAGGGCTGAAGGCCCGGCCCATAATTTAGCCGAAAATGCGTTTTCACTTGGTATGGAACGGGCTTTCAGCCCTGTGGAATGGGTGGATCCAGAATCCTAGGGCGTTGCCCCAGGCTGATATGAACCCGGACCTTCGGCCCTGTAAAGCAACAAATACAAGTAACATGGAATCGAATGAACAATTCATATCCAACGTTGATGTGTACAATGGAGCCTTCGTATACAAACTCTTATGAATGATGTGCGATGCCAAGATGTACGCTCAGCCCGGATGAACCCAAAAAATTATGCGTTTTCGGCCTGAAAGGCCTCAACAGGTTAGCCCAGGGCAGCGCCCTGGGAAAAAAGAAACTACAAAACCAAAGCCCTGAAAGGGCGAAAATATAAGCACATCACGGCCACTTTCGTCGCGGTATGCAACGGTTGAGAAACGCGCCCGGATACAAGTCGGCGCAGCGTGTTCCACTGCCCCCTTGCCGGGGTGCTGACCGGAGTGATCCTATCCTTTCGCCGGACTCGATCGCAACCGAATACGAGACGAATGGGCGGGACACCATGGCCTCAGCGGCCCGGAGGGAGCTTACTCAGCGAGCATTCAACGGAACCGGGCGCACCCCACGTCCACGACACGAGGCCCCTGTTTTCAACTTCCAACTTCAAACTTCAAACTTCAAACTTCAAACTTCCAACTTCCAACTTTCGCCGTACGCCCCAAGATATCAAAATCGCCATAGGGTGGCACAGCCGTCTCGGCTGTGATTCACAGGCGGGACGCCCGTGCCACCCTTCAAACTTACCCACCCCTCGTTGCTACGGTCCCCCGAAGACAATTCACCATTCTAAATTCCGCCGCAGGCGGCTGGCCCGGTCATGGAGCGCATTCAGGCTGAGGCCATTCCGAGGGTCCGTCCGAATCGACGTGTCCGCCTACTCTTCGCGCACCCCCAATAACGCACTCAGTCTCACAACAAATGGCCGAGCACTTTCACGGCCCGTCAGCCTACCCTCCAATTTCCGGTAAGCCCATCTAAATCCATCAAACGCGCTTGATACTTGAACCGAGAAACACAAGTAGTATCTTCCGCCGAGAGGCAGTGGGTACTTGTATTTCTCTACCAGTGTATCCGCCGAGAAAACTCGCGGACCCATGGGTCTTCCTGTTTCGGAATCTGTGGCAACTTCAAACAAGCCCGGCTCCGCAATGCCGCCCTCTCCATGAAGCAGGACATAGTAAGAGGACGCAATATCTGGTGATAAGTTCACTGAGCCCCGCCTGTCCTCAGCCCTGAGAATAATCTTGCCTTTCCTTCGTATCCATTCAATCTGTTCAATTCCCTTATGCCAGACGCATATCACGTTTCTATCTTGCGGTGGCGTAGCGCGCTGAGCGGTACCGCTCTTCGCGGTAGAGTATTCGTTCACAATCCCATACAGCTTGGCAGCAGGCTCTTCCTTGAAAATTCTATACCGACTGTAGCTATCGCTTTCGCGCTGTGTGGCCTTGTTGGACACATGCTCAGCAGCAGCAGACAAGAATTGGTGAAGTTCATGGGTGCCATCGTCGCCGTTACGATGGGGGCGCAGTGGAAAGGCACCGAGACCCGGCAAAATTTCGTGATACCCTAGCCAGTTTATCGATTCCGTTCCTGGATAGATGACGTATGCGCCAACGGACCGTCTAATCGCGTCTCTATACGTGTGCATCTTCAATAGGTCGGCTCTCTTTACACCCTTTCTTTGCTCCACCACCGGCGCATTATCATCCTGGGTGCCGAACAACGTTTTCAAGTCGTCGACTCTGTATTTCGCATCGAAATGAATGTGGGCTATGAACTCGTCTTGCTCAGCCTTCTTCTCTGCATCCGCGCTACTCCCATCCACCTCAATTTCTGGGTAGAACGGCCGAATAGTCAATGTATAGTCTGGGCGCATTTGCTTCGTCCACGAACCGGAGGCGGGGTAAGTTCGCATGTCATCATTTGCCCCCGCTGTCAATGGCCCGCGCCCAAAGGTTCTGTTGTAACTCAGTTTTACGTGCAGGTCACGGCCATACTTCTTGAAGCGACCCTGGACGGAAACATGCTTGCCTGATTTAAGTCGCAACCCAAACCCATCGCTTGACTGCTCAATAAGCTCGCGCTTACAGCGCGGGGGCAGTTCGAAAACCTCGCATACGAGCGACAAGAGTCGAAAATAGACCCAATACTCGTAGAGTTGGGCGACGTCTCGCTTTCCTGCACCATATACGTCGTCGCCACCTTTCCAGACCATGCGCGATGCCGCATTGAAGTTTAGCCAGCCCTGATAAATCTGCCGATAGCCACTACCACATTGCAGCACCGTATTCCCTGCAGGAAGCATACGAAGTTCCGTTACGTCCTTGAATAGCGGGTTGCTTAGTGCCACTTCAATACCTTGTCGTAGTATCTCAACCTCCGAAATCAATCGACTGTCACCAGCTTGCAAGGCCCTCAGTCTGGTTTCCATCCGCTGAAGGAAATTACTGAACACTTCTAGTGCGTGCTTGACGAATCTGTTCGGTGGTGTATCCCTTGTGGTTCTCTTATCGGTAGATACTATGCTTCGTGGCAAATCCCGAACTCGTGAATAGAGATGGTGACTCGATGGAAGCGTGGTTCGCGGTGTTCGCCCCGCCAGTTGAGACAATTCGCTTGTTCCGATCTTTCTAAGGGAACGCAAGCTCCGTTCTTCTTTCGCGTCCATCAAGGATTCGTGGGGTGTTGCGAGTACGTGGTTTAAGGCCGCATGAAACGCATCTGAGCCCAGCAGAGCTTTTAGGAAGAAAAAGCGCTGCTGTATGGTTTCTGGGTCCCTCCCCGGGTCCGGCTCTAAACGAATCTGAGCGGGCGAACGGACCGCCATCAGGATGTCTTCACTGCACTGGGACACGATGTATTCCAGCATCGTCCGGTAATCTTCGCGATAGGTGAGCTTGGATGATCGGACCTCTACGGCGACCTTCGACAATGTCTGGTGTTGGATGTCGGGTGAAGTAGAAACATGCAACAAGAGTCTGCCGGTATTCAGCCCCGGCGTCAGTTGGCCCAACTCATGAATCGAATGTGCGGCCCGATGGCGATGAACTATGCCATTCCCTTCGCCGGACGTGTGAAGATAGAGCCGTTGAGCAGTATAGGAGACGAGTTCAAAGTCATAGCTACGTCCTTCCAACAACTGGACGTGCTCTTCAAGCCATTGCCGGGCTTCTAACGCACCAATCTCAAAGAGCGTGTTCTCCCCGCAGGAATATAGAGTAAGTTGGGCCGCCTTCTTGCCCCTGTGGACAAAGTTTAAAGCAACAGTCTCTTTGTCGTCATGCCCCACTGACTACGCCTCCGAAAAGCTAGTAAACCCATCACTTGCAAGCCGCCGGAGCATTCCGGAAATTTTCTCGAACGTTATTGGATAGCGCGTGACCTCCCCAGCCTTCCGATCCGGTGGATATGACGGATTTCCGTCTCCATCCATTGCTAGCGGGTTAAATCGCTCATCGAAAGATGTTGCCGCAGTCTGAGCCTCGCTTTTAAGGCTTTCCCAACAAATCGCCGCCAACCCGCGAAGTACAGGCTCCACTTTTCGGGCGCTACCATTTATCTTGGGAAGTATCTTTTGGCATAGTTGTGCGTCGATGGCGTCGTCAATATCCCAGTCCGTCTCGTCGGTGAGTTCTTTATAAAAGTGAACAAAACGTCCTATTTCGTGGGCTGTTCGGTACCCGAACTCAGCGCCGCATGATTGGAGCAGTAAAAAGACCATTATCATCTCGGATTTAAGTTTCTCTCTGTCTCCATCGTCCAAATATACGTCTTCATTGGCACACCGGACGAACATCTCCCCAAACGCGGCACCTTTCCCGGAGATAGATGAAAGATCTGGCTTAGACGGCGCATTCAAAAAATTATCCATATCGCTTTCCGAAATACGGAACTCAATGGCGTTCGCTCGGTCAAGAACCTTAGGGGAGAACATGTATGTCGTTTCATCAACATTCACCGTGCCAATAACAAACAAGTTCCTTGGAAAACTATCTAACCTTGGTGGAACGCCGTTAATCTCACATGGGCCATCATGCAATGCCAAGGGCTCATTCGACTCTATCAAAGATAGGAAGTCGGCAAAATACCGCTCGACGTGTGAAAGGTTCATTTCGTCAAGTATTAGGAAGTGCGGTATCTCCGTTTCGGAAGATACTGCAGAGAGTATGATGTCCAAAGCAGGAGTTCGCACATATGTATCGTTGATTAAGTCTCTGTAGCCTACGATGCTCTCATTGCTCGTCCAGTCGGCACCAACTGGAACGACCGCGTATTGGCTAGATGAATATGTGGGTAGACTATTGCCATTCAGTACGTGAAATGCGGCAGCTCTGAGGTGTGTTTCGAAAGAGTTCAGTTGAGGCGAGTAGCGAGTCTCTACCTTGACTGCATCACGAATTTCACGGGCGGTATTATCCTCTGTAAGCCCCTGTTCTTCTATGCATGTAATCCAATTGTCTATCAGTTCATATGGAAGTGTAACGAGGGTATCTGTTTTTTTCTGTAGAAAAGTAGCCGCGATTCTATCGGCGGCTACAACCTCGTAGTCAACCTGAGAGCTTTTAACCATATCACCAACCTGAAAGCGAATATTCCGTTTGGTCGATGCGCTGGAAGTACTCAGCCACTGAGCGACCGCCTGGGCGACTTTGGTTTTCCCGGAGCCGGACAATCCCGTAAGAATCACAAAACGCTTGGCCAATAGGCTCGCGAGCAATCGAGTCGTCAAGGCGTCGGGTCTGCTGATCTTCGCAGTTGTTAGTGCCTTTGAAAATTCGGGTTCGATTTCTGATAGATTCATAATTACGTTACACCCTTCAATCCCCGACAACTCCCTATTGGAAGCTATTGACGAATGTTAGTGCCTTACACTTTAATAAGGCCTATAAAAAAAGAGAAGGTTTATGCGAGTCCCAGGATAAATTCCTGTAACAGTCAGTATTTCAGTTGGTTACGGATATTGACATGAGTGCGAATACTGTAAGCAAGTTTTTGGGTT
>JAJRPE010000538.1 GCA_024280935.1 Candidatus Hydrogenedentota bacterium | reverse complement strand
CGTTCGCTTCGTATGGAGCGTATTCTGTCCCCACCTGTTTGGGGAGGAACTTACGGGGCAGGACGGTTTTTTCGGTTGGAACGAGTCGATATATCGGTCATTGTGCCCACGCGCAATCGCGCCGCCTGGCTACCCACGTGCTTGGCGCACCTGGAGCGCCAAACCTTTCCTGCCGGCCGCTTTGAAGTACTTGTGGTCGACGACGGCAGTACAGACAACACCCTGTCCGTCCTTGAACGCTACGCTTCGGGCGCGGCGGTACGCATCCGCTACCATTCGCAAGCGCAACAAGGGCGTGCCGTAGCCCGAAACCTCGGGGCAAGCAAGGCCCTTGGCGATTCCCTCCTTTTCCTTTGTGACGACGAGCTCGTAAGCCCCCGCCTTTTGGAGCAACATCATGCCGCACGGGAAGCGCAATCGAAAAAAGTCTGCACAATGGGAGACATTCGCCGCCATCCCCAGTTGCCCCACGACACCTTCACGCGACTGTTCCTGGACAAACTACCTGCCTGGGAAGATGCGGACGGACCAAGCCATTTTCTGGACTGGCAACGCTCAAATATCTGTATCGACCGAGAGGTCTTTCTGGAGACCGGCGGGTTTATTACCGATAAGGCCCTCAGCGCGGTGGAGATACCCGAGCTGGCGTTCCGCCTGGAAGCCGAAGGGGTGCGGCCCCAGTATCTCCCCGACGCACGGGTCTACATTTGGCAGCCGACAACCTTCGCGGCAGAGCGATATCGCCAATACCTACTCGGCTACGGCCTGTACCACCTGCAAGAACGGACTGGCGCAGCGGAAATTCCGGGGCGCTTTCGACTGAAGAAAACACGGGCAGAACAATTCATCAGCACACTGACCATCCCCTACTACGTGCGGACATGCAACCGGCATGAAGCAGAAACCAACATGATCATTGGCCGCCTCTACAAGCGGGTCCTTTGCCATGACCGTTTCCTGGGCTACCTCGACGGCCTTCACAACCGCCCGGCCCATCCACCGAAAAACGAGGAGCCACCCCCGCCGCAAGGGAAGGGGCAGTCGGGGCATTCACCACATGAGATCAGGTAGAATACGGGACCTATGAAACTTATCCACACCGCAGATATTCGCCTGGACCGTTCTTACGCGGATCAGGGCCTCCCGCCACGCGCAGGGCGGGCAAACCGGGCGCATCTCAGGACTCGTTTACAAGCTATTCTTGATCGGGCCGTGGCGTGGCCCGCAGACGCCCTGCTTATCACAGGCAATCTGCTGGACTTGGAACAAATTGACCGTGACACGGTTGCTTTCCTTCGGGAGGCCTTCGAGCGTGTTGCCCCCCTGCCCGTGCTCATCAGCCCCGGCCCCCGTGACCCCTATGCGCCCACTTCTCCCTATGCCACAGAACTGTGGTCCGAAAATGTACATATTTTTACAGGACCGGCTTGGGATTCGGTCAATCTGGGTGATTTTACCATCTATGGATTCGGCCATGATGCCCCCGAGATTAGCGCCAACCCATTCGATGCCTTTACGCCATCCGAGGACCGCCTCTGCGTCGTCATGGGGCCGGTATTCTCCAAAGACCGCGCAACGGGCGATTCTAATGAATCGGCCATTGTCAATCTGGAAAATCTCGCCCATCCCAACCTCGCCTATGTGGCGTTGGGCCATGCAACGCAATCTGCGGCCCTTGGTGCAGCAAACTCAGCGGTTGCGTGGTGCGCTGCTGCGCCGGAGGGGGCCGACTTTTCTGAGACCGGGCCACACCACTATTTGGAAATAACCATTGCGCCCGACTTTCCTGAATCGAAGGGCGCAACGCCCGCCGTACAGGTGAATCAAGTCCCCCTGAGTGGCGGACGCTTCTATGCGATGAACCTCGATTGCACGGATCTTGCCAGCGGGCAAGCGCTTATCGATGCCATTCGCCCCCACCTGGTGTCCGAGCCTGATCGCCAATGTATGCGTATTGTCCTGGAAGGTGCCCTCCTCCCCGAAATCTACGACGAATTGACGAGTATTCGGGATGCGTTATCAGAGGGGCTTGTCTATCTCGACCTGGTCGATTGCTGCTTCGTTGCGGAAAACTATTCAGCCCTGGCGGAGCAGAAAACCAGCCTGGGTGCTTTCATTGCCCGTATCAATCAGGAAATCGAAGATGCCCCCGACGAACTTCGCCGTGCGGCGCTGTGCCGCAGCCGGGACCTGGCGCTGTGCGCCTATCGGGGGCAGCACTTGCCCATTCGCGCTGCCCGGGGAGATTGACATTGCGAATACGAACCATCAACATTCGGGGCTATGGCCGCTTCAGCGAACGCGTTATCAACTTCGTGCCGGGGCTGCAAGTCGTGGTGGGACCCAATGAACGGGGAAAGTCCACAATTCGCAGTTTCATTGTCGAAATGCTCTATGGCCAGAAAGTTAACGACACCCAGCGGATCTTCGAGGAATCGAACGAGCTGCGAAATCCCTGGAACGGCAACGGCATCTACGGCGGCTCCCTGATCTACGAACTGGATGACGGCCGCTCCATCGAAGTCATACGCGATTTTGATCGGCAGCGTGAAAAAGTTGAAGTTCTCGACCATATCAGCGGCGAAGATATTACAGGAACCTTCAATCGATTCCGCAACCGGGAGTTGGATTTCGCCCTCCAGCATCTGGGTTTAAGCAAAGATGTGTTTCTGAACACGGCGACGATCTCCCACCTTAGCCTTGATGGCCTGGGAGACAGTGAAGCACTCGATCAAATTCGGGAGAAGCTATTGTCCCTCGCCGACACGGGGGGCGGTAACGGTACGGTCGAAGGTGCCATGCGTTTGCTCGGCGAGCGGGTGGCCACCATTGGCCTGTCGGGAGCAAAAAGCAAGCCCCTGGCCCAGGCGCGAGAAACGCTGATTTCCCTGGAGGCCGCGCACAAGGAGGCCGTGGCAAGTCGTGAAGCCTCGGCGGAGTTGGCGTTGGAGCGCCAAGCCCTGCTGGAACGCTGCCAGGAGCTCCGTCGCGAACGACAGGCGGCAGAAGCAGCGCTGAAAATGCTGGAGATGCACGAGGAACGTGATCGGCTGGCGGAAGCGTGCCGTCTCCAGGGGGCCATTGACGAGACCACCCGGCAATGTCTTGCACTGGGTGCCGTTCGGGAAATTCCGCTGGACCGCGACCAGGAAATGCAGGGCTTGCACGACGCTGTTCGCACGGCAAAAAACCAGTTGGAGACGACCCAGGCGCAAAAGACGATCTTGGATAAACGCTTGCACGAGGAGGCGGGAGGAGATGAAGGCGGTACCCTGATTCTGATGGCACCCGAATTTCCCAACGCGCTTGAGAAGCAATTAAACGAAGCGACCGCAGCCCGTGTGCAGCTTGAAGAACGAATCACCGAAACCGAAGCCCTGATTAAAGCGGCACAGGACCGCATGGAAGAGGTCCGGCGGCAGTTGGCCGAAATGCCGGATTTCAGTCGTCTCGCAGCCGATCCCGTTGAATGGCTAAGCCAGTTGGCGAGTTCATTTTCGGTGGCCATGCGTGCGAGAGACGAAGAGTGCGGGCTGCGCGCAACGTGTCGTGACGAAGTCGACGCGCTCATGAATAAGAATGCGCCCTACCGCGAACTCTTCGAGGAACAAGAGAAGTTTTCCGAAATTGCCCGGGAATATGCCTTGCAGTTGCGCCTCTACGAGAGCCAGAAAGAACAGCACGCAAGCACGCTGCATACCCTCCAGGGAACCTACGCGGAACTCCAGGGCGAATCACGGGCCTTTCTACCCATGGGCGCTGCATGCATCGCGGTCGCCGTATTGATAGGAGGCATCGGCTTCTTCACAGACTTTGGAAATACGCTGATCGCCACCGGGCTGGCCGGTCTCGTGGGCCTTATTTTTCTCGCCATGTGGGGCACCCAGCGGGGACATATGAAACGCCTCGCCAGCCGCATCGAAGAGGCCAGGGAGGCCGTGAATTCCGTCTCAAAAGCTGCGGGAAAACCTGAGTTGGAATGCATCGACGTTATGTTGCAGACCTCTGGCCTCGCCTCCGTTCGCGAACTGGAAGCCCTCCATGATCAGTACCGCACCGTCGAAGTGGAGTTGAAGGTGCGGGGCGAGGCGCTGGCAGTGCAAGAGGAGAAGGCCCAGGAAGCCGAAGAACGCATCCCCCTGTTGCTGGAACGCTTCAAGGAGACCTTCGCCAAAGCGGGCGAAGAGATCAACGATGAAAACGATGTGCAGAATGCGGCAGGACGCGCCATTGCCCGCTATCAGGAATACCGCGAGACCAAGCGCAGGTCCACCGCCAACCGCTCCGTGCTGGAGCGCCACGAAGCGGAGCTGAAACGTCTCCAGGCCTTGGCCAAACAAGGGGATATGGAACGCGACGGGATGGAATGCGAAGCACGCGAGTTTATCGCAAAAAACGGCCTGCGTGACTTCGGCGCCAACGAAAGCGTGCAAGAAGCCATCGCAGCCTACCGAAATGCCTTCGCCCAGAATCGGGAGGCGCAGGGGCGCCAGGACTTGCTGGGCGAGAACCTGCGCGATGCGGAGCGTCAGCTTGACCGTGACACCCAGGAACTGGAACAGTGCCAAGCCGCCCTGGCGGCAGCCTTTCGACCCTTTGCGGTCGACAGTATTGAGGCCTGGAATGGACTCATCGTCGCGGCGGGCGTATACCAGGAGCTAAGCAAAGAGCGACGCATGCTGGAAGATGAATGCGCCAAATTGCTGGGCCAGGACACGCTGGCGGCACTGCGGGAACGGGTGGACACTGCGGGCGATCTGGGGGAACGCCCCGATACCGAACGGGAAGTCCTCCGGGAAACCATTGTTCTGCTTAACGACACGTTGGAAACCGAGACAGACCAGGAACATGCCCTTCATCTTCGGTTGGCCGAGCAGAGTTCCGCTACGCGATCACTTAGCGAACTTGAAGAAGAACTGGCGGTTCTCCGAAATAAAATACGTGCCTTGGAATCCGAAGGCAACGCGACAAGCTACGCCATGGCCCTTATAGAAGATGTTGCGCGGGATACCCATGCCTATGTGGCACCCCGCCTTGCCGAAGAAGCCAGCGTTCTTCTCGAAAAAATTACCGCCGGCGCCTATACCGAACTCACGCTGGGACGGGATTTGAGCGTTTGTGTGCGCATACCGGAGACACAGCACTTCCAGGAATCTCCGGAAAAGTCGCTAAGCCAGGGGACCGTAGATCAGATTTATCTCGCGTTGCGTCTCGCCTTCGTGCAGAGTCTCAACGCGAGTGGCGAAGGCATCCCCATGCTATTGGATGACCCCTTTGCGAATTATGACGATGCGCGGCTTGCGACAAGCCTGGAACTTATTTCCGGCCTTGCAGCGGGGACGCAAATCATTCTTTTCACCTGCCGGGAAGATGTGGTGGTGGCTGCGGAACAACAGGGAGCATCCATTATTCGCCTATGATAACAGGGGGAATACCATCCGTGTTTTGTGTTTGTTTTTATCTGTTATTATTGCTATTGTCGGGCGATAGTGGCGCTTTTTGATGATCCTTGTTGTCCGCACTTGCTATCGATTTACTACCCGCTAACTTGCCGAAAGCGCCGCGCTATGGTAGAATTGGGATGGTCAGCGCCACTTGTGGCGTTTCTCCTTCCGCGGAGGTCTGGTGCGATTATCGTGTCAGGCCTCTTTTTATT
>JAJRPE010000537.1 GCA_024280935.1 Candidatus Hydrogenedentota bacterium | reverse complement strand
TACCACTTGATTAAGGTTATCCCGCGCCGCTCACGCTCCCAACCACGTCAAGTGGCCGCATTCCCTTGGAATCGCTGGCCGCAATCGATTGGAATGGGTGGCCGCCTTCCTTTGGAATCGGTGGCCGCAATCGATTGGAATGGGTGGCCGCATTCCCTTGGAATCACTGGCCGCAATCAGTCGGAATATGCACCTTGGCCGTAGTACAAGAAAGCGGCACCCAAACCAGCAATGACAAACACCGCCACTCCGACGAGATTCTTGACGAGGTTCTTGCGTTTCTGTCGGGACACGGCCTCATTGCGCTTTGCTGCAAGGGAGGCGTCATCAGGAACATAGGCGAGGCCCTGTTCAAACTCATCCCGTGCGCGGATCAATTTCCCGCGACGAAGGGATTCGTCGCCCTTCATGCCATACGTCTCTGCCATCCGTTTCTGAGCCAAAGGGGAATTCTGGATGCGCAAAGATTCCCTGTAGGATTCAATTGAGTCATCGACCTCGCCGACCTCATTCTCGAGGTCACCGACAAGCACGAAGCATCTGGCGAGAAGTTCCTTCTGTTTCTGATTGATATTATCTAAGTTGATGTCCTGTAAAACAGAATGGATTTCAAGGCTCGCCGACCCGCTGTGCAGCTTGGCACTGGCGAGGTACAATGACGCCATATCTCGTTCTTGCGCGTGCAACGCATCCCTGCCTGCGACGGCCTTATTGAGCAAGAAGGCGGCAGCATCAGCCGCCTCATTAGAAGAGAGCGCGGAATCGTGCTTTGCGATGCCTACGTAGAGGTTCGCCCGTGGTGCGTCTGGATTTATGTCCAGAATGGACTGAAAGGCCTTAACTGCTTCCTCCCCTTTGTTTGAAGAAAGTAGGGCATCAGCCAAGATTGACCACGTCTTGAGGTCACGCGGTTCTTTCTTGAGAATCGTACGACACACTTTCACCAGATCATCGTGCTTGCTCAACTCGATCAGTAAGTCACGGATACGCACAAGAATAGGCAGATTATCTGGTGTGAACTCCGCCTGTTTCGATAGAGCTTGCGCAGCTTCCTCCTTTCGTCCACCTTCGAGAAGCACGTTAGCGATTCTCTCGTGCAGCACCGGATTCTCTGGACTAACCTTAAGGGCGCGATAAAACTGGGCCGCAGCACTATCCCACTGTTGAATCAGCCGGTAGGCCTCCGCGATCTTAAGTAGCAACGCTTCGTTGCTCCGAGCTAGATCAGAGGCCCGATGCAGCTCGACGAGAGCATCCTCCACGAGTTCAACGGAAAGTAAATAGTCGCCGTATTCTTCCAGCAACGCCGCGTTCTGTGGATCGGCTGTAATGCCCGCTCGAAATGACTCGCGCCGAGCGAGGGCCTCGGGAGTGACTGCCTTTTCGGATACCAACGCAGCACCGCATTTGCGACAAAACTTGGCCCCATCAGATGCTTGCGTCTTGCAAGACGGGCAAACGAGCATATATCCTCCCTTTCAGAAATCTTTCAGAAAGACAACATCCACCACAGAATCATCTTAATTATATTGCTGTATTGGCTCACAGGACTTCTTACGATCAACATCCCGCATTCCATGACCCGTTCCAGCTCCGACTGCTATACCCGTCTCGGTCCATGGACCAGAGAGTGTTCGCATCTTATAAAAAGCAGTTTATCCCACTGAAGAAACTTCTAAACGGCAGACGGGGCCACCATCAGCTACTCCCCTGCTTGAATGACCGTCGTTCACTCAATCTCCCGTTCCAATACAGCTCGCCGAAAATAGGATGGCGCTAGATTATTCTGCATGAACGGAATCGACTTGTCAACCACTTTTCCCCACAAACCACAGCGCGCTTGCTGTGGTTTGTGGGGAATATCTTTGAAGAGGCAGGGACAGGTCCGCCCACCATGGTTATTCTTGGTTATTCACCCGCCGCCGGTGCGGGCACGGCCTCTGCCGCCGAAACTGGGGCCGCTTCCTTCGGCGCGAGAACGGCCACCAGGTGGGGCTTCACCAAATCCGCCCAAATCTGGTAGCCCGCGTCGGTCATGTGGAGGCCGTCCTTCAGGAGGAGTTCCTTGCGGGGCTTTCCCTTCGCATCCAACATCTTGGCTTCGATGTCGATGAAGATTTCCCGTTCGTCGGACTCGCAATGGGCTTTGATGGCCTCGTTCGCCTTTTTCATTTCGGGGTAGAGATTCCAGCGGGCGATACTCGGCTTAATGGGCACATAGAGGAGCCGAGCTTCGGGGAAGATCTCGTGTACTTTCCCCGCAAAGATCGTGTAGTCCTTGGTCACTTGCTCGGCGGTTTTGCCGTGGGCGACGTCGTTGTCCCCCGCATAAAACACGATAGCGGCAGGCGCGTAGGGCACGACAACACGGTCGAAGTAGTAGATGGAGTCGGCGATTTCCGAACCGCCAAATCCTCGGTTGAGCACGGGCATGCCGGGGAAGAATTTGCCGAGGTTCCACATGCGGATACTCGAACTGCCCAGGAAGAGTATGCCGCCGGAGGCGACGGGCTTGTCCTGGTCCTGCTTCTCGAATCCCTGAATCGAAGTCGCCCATTTTTCGGAAGGCGACACTTTCTCTTCGGCTCCCGCCATGCCCGCCACAACAATAAAGGTCGTAGCCAATAGTATTCGAATCATAGTGATTTCCTCATCTGATTCATAAGCTAAACCACCAGCTCTGCTGGTGAGAATTCATCAGGCTCTGCCGTTCCCGCGTTAGTTGTTGACATTCATACACAGGGCGGTGTGCGTCATGTTGTTTTAATCCCGTAGGGACGACATATCGTAGCCCAGGCGTGAGCGAAGCGAACCCTGGGATAGCTCGAACGTAAAAGATGTCTAACCCCGAAGGGGTGGCATAGAAGTGTTGGGAATGTGCCTGTATCTTTTTCTATGCCACCCCTTCGGGGTTCAGCCCTTTGTGCATCGGTTTACCCAGGGTTTCGCTCGTACCTCGCTTCACCGCTGGGCTACGATATGTCATCCCTACGGGACTAACTGCTTTGGCTTCGTAATCGGCCCCTTTCAGGGGCCTTCCTCAATTCATCGGCGTCGCAGGTGGTTACTGATTTGCCACGTCCAGAAAACTCGTTGCGCACGCATGATGCGTGGGCCTCACTGTTCGCGACAATAAAAATCGATGCCTACGCGCTGTATATGTGCCACAAGATCGACATTCGCTATTGTGCGAAGGAGAGACAGGTCAATCTTGAAGGGCAACAGCAAGTCATCAAGCTCGGTTTCTATCCTCAGCATCTGCGCCTCGCTCACGGCATCTCCCATGATGGTCAAATCAATATCCGAACCTTGGTGGAAGTTTCCCTTCGCCCGAGAGCCATAGAGGCCGACACGCTCAATCTCCGGGTACCGTTCAAAGACCTGTTGCATCTTTTCTATAGCCTCGGCGGGAATGCCCGATGATTTCAGATCACCGCTCATCGGCGAGGGCCTGCATCCTTTCCGAGAAGGCCACGAAAAGAGGATAATAGCGCGTTTTAGTTTTCGTAATCACCTCATTGACCGTGGCCTCGTCATACGTATGTACCGCAAGGTTTCGGGTTCGAATCATATCCATCCAGCTATCGCCATCCGCGATCATATGGTGCTGAAAGGCCTCCCGCGTAGCGTCCCTGGAACCCATAATTTGGTTATTGCCCTGGTAGGTGAAAAAATCCTTCATCACGTTCCACGCCAGCTCGTGCGTAAACTCGAAGGCCTTAACAAAACCCTGTTTCTCAATATTGGACAACGGGCGTTGCTCCTGTAGTTCAACCACCTCGGTCAATTGACGCAAGGCCTTGACAAAGTTTTCCAGGCGCTGTTTCCAGCGCATATCTGCCTCCGCCATTCTTCAATTCCTTCCTGGCCCGCTCTCGTTCCGTATTGAACCCCGTGTATCTATTCTACACGAAAGCCTAAGAAAAATTGGTAAGCGTTCACGCCATGTTTCTTGTTGGCAAAGCCAACGTCCTTATGTTCCCCTCCTTGGAGGGGGGCGGGGTGGGTTGCGTGTTAGGGTGAGAATTAACCCACCCCCAGCCCCTCCGAGGAGGGGAGCCTTTTCGGCTCCGTGAACGCCTACAAAAATTGGCGCTTCGCAATGCGCGAATCACAGGCGAGACGCCCGTGCCACAAAAACACAGGCGAGACGCCTATGCTACCCTCTTCAATTCTAAATTCACTATTCTCAATTTGCAACAACCCGCTGGCCTGGTTCCAGGTCGTTGTTTGGCTCTAGGACGATAACATCCTCCACACTCAGGCCTTCGGTGATTTCGGCCCAGGTGTCGTTCTTGATGCCCAGCTCCACGGGCCGCAGTTCCGCCGTGCCATCCGACGCGACAAAAACGAACCAGTCGCCATTCCGACGAAACACGGCGCGCTCGGGCACGGCTACGGCCCCATCGGACTGGTCCGTGATGATCCGAACATCAAGCCGCGTCCCCGCCCGCAACTGAAGCGTTTCATTGTCGAATTGAATAATGGTCTTCACCCGCTGCTGCTCGATTCCCAGGGAGGAAATCTTCTGGAAGGCTGCGGGATAGATACGCGCCACCTTCCCCCGCGGCTCGGCGCTGCCCAGGGCCTTGCCCAACAGGACGACCTCGTCGCCCACGGTGATGGACCCCACCTCCTCCGACAGCACATCGCTCTCAATCTCCATGGTGCGCAGATCGCCCAGCTTGAGGATGGGCGTCCCCGCGACGAGCACCCGCGTGTTGCTCACATATTTTTCCAGGATGGGACCCGCCACAGGGGCGCGAATCACCGACTTCTTCAAATCGCTTGTCAACACGGCAATCTGGGCTTCCAGATTCTGAATCTCGGCTTGGTAAACCTCGCGGAGGTATTCATTGTCATCCACCGAAGCCACAACGAGGTTTGAGGAAAGCTCAGAAATCTCCAGGGCTTTCCGCGCGGCATCCACGGAAAGGCGGGTGCGCTCCACCTGCTCTTTCAAGCCCTTGTAGATACGGGCGGCATCGTCCACGACCGACTGGCTCGCCACGCCCTCTTCGATCAAACGCTGCGTGCGCTCATAGTCGCGTTTCGCCTGCTCATAGTCGATGGTGGTGATGATGCGCTCTTTCTCCGCAATACGCAACGCATCACGCATTTCCCTCGCCCGCACGGCGGCAACATCGATGTCCTCGTCCTTGGGCTTGCCGCTGTCCACCCCAACTATCTGCGCACGGCTCTGGCGTATCAAATTTTCGAGGCCCCTGATCCGCTGTTCCAAATCGAAGGAGTCGATGCGGGCCAGCACATCGCCCGCCTCGACAAGGTCGCCGACTTCCAGGACAATACGCTCCACCGTGCCCGAAAGGGGCACATCGATAAGGTATTCGTCTTTCAGGCGTGTTTTGGCCTCTTCGGCGATGTAGTTGTACACGTTCCGAATTTCGGGATGACCCAAGGCAACGACATGGGGCTTGGGACGAAGGGACATGACCACGATGGCCGTGATCACGACAATAATTCCAACCCATACGAGGCGTTTCATGCGTTACTCCCGTTCTTTAAGCACTTCAACCAGATCGAGATTCTGGATCTTACGCCGCACGGCCAGATTGGCCAGAAGGACGAAGGAATAGGTCAGCAGTATCGAGATTACATAGGTGCTTCGGTCAATGTAAAAAGGTAAACGAAACATATCGTTGCTGTAGGCCTCGACCAGGAGCGCGCAGATGCCCATCCCCATGGGAACGCCAAACAACAGGCCCAAGGCCCCCATCAACATATTTTCGAAATATACGATCCCGCCCACCTCCTGGGTGGACAATCCAAGCACGCGCAGCGACGCCAACTCGCGCTGCCGCTCCGAGAGGGAGACCGCCGTTATATTGTAGATGATGGAAAAGGCAATGACACCCGCAAAAATCAGCAGGACCGTGTTGGTGATAACCATGCTCTTCCCCAGGGTGTCCTGAATCGATTGATAGGCGTCGTCATTGAAGGTCACCGCGGCGATGCCCCCTATTTCTTTCAGGGTCTTATTGATAGCATCCCGACTCCCCGACTCCAATCGCAGCAGTGCGCTGTTGATAACATAGGACTCATCAAGCATACGGCTGAGGGCGGCGTGGTCCATGTAGGCGGCTGTGCCGAGGAATTGCTGCGCCACGGCCCGTACCGGCACCTCAAACTCGCCCTCAATCCGGCCCATCAGCGGCTCCAGCGTCACCGTGTCGCCAGGCCCCACCTGGAGTTCCTCCGCAAGACTTTCGGCCAGCACCAATCCCCCATCGCCCAGGGAAAAGGTCTCCCGCGCAAAGTTCATCACCTTGCGCATCTCGGACCCTTTCTCAATGCCAATGACCACGATGTCTTTCTTTCGCCAGACAGAACGAATCTCAAAAGGATACTCAAGCAGTCCTTCCGCACGGCGCACATGAGGAAAACGACTGGCCTCGTAAAGCACGTCGCGCCCTTGTTCCCGCTGGAAGCTCACTTTCACGTCCTCGCGCTGGGCATCCCGAAATTGGAACTTCATCCCGAAATCAATGGAGTCCGTCATGAAGAAACCCATGAGCAGTAGGCTGAGGGATATGGCGACGCCAAAGCAGTTCACGGCAGAGCGAAACCGGTTGCGGGATATGTTGCGCAGGATCATCTTCCACGTGAAACTCACCCGTTTCCACAGGACGGGTATATATTCCAGCCAAACCCGATTTACACGGCTGGGCGCTTCGGCGCGCATGGACTCGGCCGGTTGAATACGCGCCGCCTGGATGGCCGCTGACAGGGCACCCAGCGTAGCAAACACGAGGGTAATGCCCATAGAGCGCGCCAATACATCAAGGTAGATCCGCGACTCCAAAATGGGAAATTGGTAAAACTGGACGTACAATTTCATCATGCCGCCCGCCATCCATTGCCCCAGGGCGAAACCGCCCACGCAACCAATAACACACAGGATGAGACCGTACTCGATGTAGTGAAAACCCACCGCCCAATTCGAGTAGCCAAAGGCCTTCATGAGACCAATCTGGGTGCGCTCCGTCCGAACCATCCGATTCAGAAGAATCAGGAGAATCAAAGCCGCGATACCCAGAAACAGGGTCGGGATTATCTTGGCGGACACGCCCAGCCCCTTGATTTCGTCGGATATAAAGCGGTTGGAAAGCTGGTCCTCGCGCTTCGTCTTCGCGAAGACGCCATAGGGATCCAGCACCTTGTCCGCCTCGTCGAGTATTTTGTCCAGATCTTCGGGATTGTCGACAAGGCCCACGATATTGTTGCAGGCGGATTTCATATCCAGCGCCGTCTCTGCGAACTCTTCCGGCACCCACAAAATCCCGAAGCGCTCTGGACTGGGGATCAAGGCCTGAACGTTGCGTATCATGTACACATATTCGGGGGACGCGGCCAGGCCGACGACACGAAGGCTGTATTTTTTGCTGTCCACGGAAATCTGGAACCGGTCACCCAGCGCCAGCCCGTTGGACTCCGCGAATTGATTGCTGACCACGGCGACACGCTGTTCCCCCGCTTCAAAATAGCGCCCCGAAAGAATAACAATATCGTTGATAACCGGGCTGCGCCGGGCGGGCATGGAAATCAAGCGACCAACGCGGGGTTCATTCACACCCTCAATGTCTACGTTTACATCTTCGACGATACGCTTTCGAACTTGCCGAACCCCCGGCAATCGCTCCAGTTTGAATACCGCTGTCTCAGGGGCGCGTTCAACCATAATCTCGAAGTCGGCCAGACGGTTCTGCGCGTAGTAGGTATCGCGGGTCAGGCTGAGATTCAGATAGGCGGAATGAAAGCAAATATAGGCCGCGATGCCGCACAGGACCACCATGACCACACCCAGAGACTGCCCCCAGGACTGAAACATCGTCCGAAATAGTTTCTTATGAAAGGCACTGACTACCACACCAAATCTTCCACCGACTTGCGGTCGGTGTTGGCGGTAATGGAATGGACGTGCCCATCACGCATTTGAATCACCCGATCAGCCAGTCCGGCGATGGACGCATTGTGGGTTATCAGGATCAACGTCGTTCCGATGCGTCGGTTTATTTCGTTCAGCGCGTCCAGCACCACCTTCCCCGTCGCGATGTCGAGCGCCCCAGTGGGTTCGTCGCACAAAAGGATTTCAGGCCGCTTGGCCACGGCGCGGGCAATGGCCACGCGCTGCTGCTCACCGCCCGAAAGCTGGGAGGGAAAGTGGGTGCGGCGATCATCCAACTGAACCATATCCAGCGCTTCGGCGGGGTTCATGGGGTCATCGGATATCTCTGTAGCCAGTTCGACGTTCTCTTCCGCCGTCAGGTTGGGCATAAGGTTGTAGAACTGAAAAACGAATCCGATGTGCTTGCGGCGATATTGGGTCCGCTGTGCTTCGCTGTATTGCGCGAGGTCCTCGCCGCGAAAGAGCACCTCGCCCCGTGTAGGCGCGTCGAGACCGCCGATAATGTTGAGGAGGGTGCTCTTGCCCGAGCCGCTGGGTCCAAGAATAACAAGGAGTTCGCCCCGTTGTATCGTGAGCGTGGCACCGCGCAAGGCGGGCACGACCACCTCGCCCATCTGGTATTCCTTGCACACATCACGCAAATCAAAGATGGTCGGTGTGGCGGCGGGCAGGATGCCCAACTTCCTAACCCTTTGCGCGGTGCATCGCGGCAACATACTGCTTGATGCGGGCATCCAGAATGTTCAGCAGCTTCGCATGAAGTTCGGGATTGGATGCTGCAATGATCGATTGATGATTATTTTCTGAACTATCCAGCAGAAGCACATCCTCGAAGGTCTTCCCGTAGGCATCCGTCACCACGCAACCCGCCTCTTCCGCGAGGAGCAGCGACGCTGCCATATCATACGGCGCGATTCCCAGAATCGTGCCTCGACCTGCGTTGATGAACTGGTCCCGTACCAAATCAGGAATGTCCTGCATATAGCGTGCTGCGAAATCCACGCAGGCATCCAGTTGTTCCGTGAGCAGGCGAGTCAGACTGTAGGACGTGCTGTTGCAGGCGAAAAAACCACCCTTGAGGCTGGTCAAATCGATCAGCGGTGCCGCTGTGGGAAAAATAAGGGAGGCGGGGCGTGCGGGAACCGTCATCGACCAGGACACGGTCTCAAGATCGGTATTCCCCGAAATCTTGGGTTTTTTCGACTTCCCGTCTATGTAGACCCGTGTGCCTTTGCCGCGTTCCGCATAAAACGTTCGCTCGCCAAGGATTTCGGTCACACAGGCCGTGTCCACATCGGCCATGGTGGGGCGCTCAATGATTCGCGTGCTCGCAATAGCGATTACGCATCCTTCGAAGCCGTTCATGGCCGCACGGGTTCCGTCGATGGGATCTACCACAAGCAAATGCTTCGGGGCCTCGCTCGAAAATGTTGAGTAACCCGAATCTTCCGAATAGTAGGTAACCGGAGCCCGCTTGGACACCAGGTAGTTGCGTAACGCCTTCTCGGCGACCCGATCAATCTCGAAGGTGGCATCCCCGCTTACAGCGGCACCGACAATCTCTCGGCCTTTCACCTGACGAACCATCGGCTCCACCGCAACCTTGATCGCTTCGGCCAAGCCAAACAGGAATTGCCGCGAAATAATTTTTCCCGCGCCGCGCGAGGCTGAGGCCTTGGGAAGCACTGCGACCACCTTCTTCGCCACTGGCTTCTTCGCCACTGGCTTTTTCGCCGCTGGCTTTTTCGCCGCTGACTTCTTCGCCGCTGGCTTCTTCGCCGCTGGCTTCTTCGCCGTTGGCTTCTTCGCCGTTGGCTTCTTCGCCGCTGGCTTCTTTTTTACTGACTTGGTCTTACTGGTTGGCATTGTAGATCCCCAGACTATCCGTTTTGTTGACTCGCATGGTCTGTACTCGCAGCACGCTTCAAACGCCGGTCTCGTCATCGAAACCAAACAGGGTGATGCGCTAACTGCCTGCGTCGCGCAAAAAAGCCAGACTCCTCAACCCGACCACCCCCCAAAGCGTTCTGGCGTTCTTTCCCGCTTTTGGTCAATATCACTGTCCTTGTCATGACTCATGAGCCACAAACCGACTCGCAAACGCAGCCCCTATATTCTATGACCCACTATCTCCTGCGTTAAAAGCGTAAGAAGTCGCACGCCACTCCCCCTGCTCGGTACCCAAGCATTGATGACGTAGAATTATGCGAATACTACATAATATCACGCTGACAGATTTGATTTTATCAGTTATGCTGCTCTTTGTCCAGAGCTTTCTCGCATTCGCAGCAAACGCAATAGCTCAGCTCGTCAATATATCATGCTACGATCCGCCAAGAAAGTTCCCTGATTCACCCCAAAACTCTCGAATCGGCTAACAGTACACGCGGAGCACCCGCCGTAGCAATCACCCCGCACTGTCGTGCATAGCCTGGCGAACCTCCGCCTCTAATTCACGTAAATGCAACGGTTTAATAAGAACTCGGTGTGCCCCGTGCTGCAACGCCACCGCCGTGTCAACCGAAAATCCGGTCACCACGAGAACCGGTATGTCCTTGTCCCTGCTTCGAATTTCCTTGAGCGCATCCAGGCCACCCATACGAGGCATTTCCAGATCCATCGTAATAACATCAAACCGCCCCGCCTCAAACTTCTCAATCGCGTCGATACCATCGATAGCCTGCTCAACCTCAAAGCCATGAAGGGTGAACCAACGAGCCAGTGCAACTCGAATATTATGCTCATCGTCCACTATCAGTATGGATGGTTTGTCCGTCAATTCATCCTTTTCCTATACAATCTGTGCCTATAGCTTTCCGCGCCAGTGTTCCATAGCAAAACATATTTGGCACGTGTTAAGCCTAAGACTATACTCACCATGTAAACTAAACTCAACTTTCCATGAAGCTATCACCGGAAGATGGCTTCATGCGGAACGAAATAATCACCCAAACGGCAATCCACGTCACTTTTATTATACCGTATATCCCGCAAAACAGCCACAAATTATAGAAATTGTACGGATTACAGAGCGCCTTGAGACGAATACGGCCTTAACAAATTCGGTCAGGTTTATTAAAGTTCCGGGCTTGTGATATAACAGTGGCCCAGCGACAACACAGTGCTTCCACCCCAACCCCCTTCTCGCCAATGACCCCACCCCTTATTCTTGTTACTAACGACGATGGTATTCGTGCGCTTGGACTTCGGCTGCTCGCGAAGGCTCTCCAGTGCCTGGGGCACGTTGAAGTGTACGCGCCCGAGGGACAGCAGAGTGCGGTCGGGCACAGCGTATCACTCCATAAGCCCCTTCGGGTCAACACCTTGGAACCCGGCTGGCACATGGTGGACGGAACGCCCACCGACTGTGTCATGCTTGCCGTGCGCAGCCTCTTGGGCCGGAGACCCGATCTCGTGGTGTCGGGTGTCAACTCAGGCGCGAATCTGGGCGATGATGTGACCTATTCGGGTACGGTTGCGGGTGCCTATGAAGGCATGTTGCTGGGAGTCCCCTCCATCGCGGTCTCTGACGTAAGCTACAAGCCGGTTTTTCAGGAAACAGCGGCCCAGGTCGCCCAGGTCGTGGCAAGGCATGTGCTGGAACATGGCCTTCCAGCCGACACAACACTCAACGTCAACGTGCCAGATGTGCCCTACGACGAACTCAAGGGCGTGGCGATTGCACGAATGGGGCGGCGCGACTATCAGGATGAAATCGTGCGCCGGGAAGACCCCCGTGGCGGCGTCTATTATTGGATAGGCGGCGACGAGCCGACCCACATCAAGGAGTCCGGCACGGACTTTGAGGCCATTGAGGCGGGCAAAGTGAGCATCACGCCCCTCCACCGCGATGTGACGCATCATGACACCTTGGAATATTTTCGGAACATAGCCTTTGCACTTTGATTTCAAGTAAGGCTGCAATTGGCAGGAAGTTGTAAGGTATCGCCGGAGGCATGCTGGCTATACACTGCAAAAAAGAGAATTAAACAAACAACACTTGAACCACGAATAGACGTAGAGCAGCCGTTGACCGCAACCAAAATTTTATTCACCACGAAGGCACGAAGAACACGAAGGGCGCACGAAGAGGAGAATAGAGGTAACAGGTTGCACGGTCCGTCCTTTAATTTTTCCTTCTTCGTATCCTTCGTGCCTTCGTGGCAAATAAAACCGTTGAGATCAAGCAGAACTCCGGCGGAACTCGAAATAAACACCAGTTCGTTTCTGTTCTGTAAACGACTTGACATCAACACGTTACATAATCTGAGAAAAATTTTCTTCTTGAGAAAACAAAAAAATGGCGGGTAGTAGTACGAATTTTCACGAATGAAGAAAACAAGAAGATATTTCTCAGCCTATGTAACACGCTGATGAAAAATGAGTCACACAAAAAGCAACTTGAAATTTGTTTCAGCGTCCTTTTTGTTATTCAAGACGCGTTCAGTACAGAAAATATTGGCCGCAAAAGAACGCAGAGAACACAAAGAGTTCTTTATTCTTTGCGCTCCTTGCGTTCTTTTGCGGCTGAAGAATTTGGTTGCGACCAACGGCTGCGCTACACACTCCTCGTGGTGAAATATTTCTTTTCTTTGCGTCTTTGCGTCTTTGCGTCTTTGCGCCTTTGCTGGCGATCTTTTAACCATGAAAGTCTGCTATGAAATGGATACGAAAACTCTATGACTGGGTACTGAGTTGGGCAGAAACACCCTATGGTGCCGTCGCCCTGTTTTTTCTGGCCTTCGCTGAAGCCAGCTTCTTCCCCATCCCGCCGGATGTGTTGCTGCTCCCCCTCTGCGTTGCTAAGCGAACCCAGGCGTTACGCTTTGCGGCCATATGCACGGCAGGATCTGTGCTCGGCGGCGCTGCGGGATACGCGATTGGCTGGGGGGCTTGGGCCTCCGTAGACCAACTCTTTTACAGCTACGTCCCGGGTTTTTCGGAAGACAAATTCAACATGGTGGGCGGCCTCTACGATTCCTACGATTTTTGGATCGTGTTCGTCGCCGCCTTTACGCCCATCCCGTACAAAGTGATCACCATCGCGGCGGGCGTTTTCAAGATTTCCTTTCCCATGTTTATGATCGCATCGCTTGTAGGCCGCGCTGCACGCTTCTTCCTCGTGGCTGGGATGCTCTACTTCTTCGGCGAACCCATCAAGGGATTCATCGACAAGTGGTTCAACCTGTTGGTGGTCCTTTTCACCATTCTGCTCATCGGCGGCTTCGCGCTGTTGAAGTATCTTCACTAGCGGGAAACTTTCATGTCATTCCCACGAACGTGGGAATCCAGAACGCGGCAGGATAGCACCCGGTTACCACTGGTTCCCCGCGTTCGCGGGGATGACGGTCTTAGTCTTGGGTTGTGGGCGAAGCCGTTTCGCTCAACGGCCACAAAAAAAAGGACAGACTCCCATGCTGAAGTGGATTGCACTTGTTGCGCTACTGACCAGCCCCCTTCCCACAATAGCCGAAGCCGTCATCGACTACGCGGAACTCGCGCAACGCGATGCCTGGTTGCGCCATCCGGTATATGGGGACGCCTCCTTCGATTCCTTCACCCACCATCCGAAAAATCCAGTCCATCGGGGGGCCGCCCCCTTCGAATGGCCGGTAAACGGATCGCTCTTTGAAGACCCGGTCAGCGGCGATTGGTTCCTGTTCATCGGGCACTACCGCACGGGCTATAAGCGGGACGACGAACACCCCTCCCGTGCAACGGTTTCCCGCTCCAAGGATCGCGGCGAACATTGGGAAAACCTGGGGCCGGTATTTCCTGATGAGGAACATATCTTCGCCGGGGAAGTGTCGCCCATGTGGAACGCGCCCGATGTGGCCGTGGTCTACGCCAATGGCCGTTACCATATGAGCTTCGACTGGTCGACGCGAAATACCACCTGGGCCAATGCGGCAAATCCCCCAGGCGATGTCAACAGCGGCGCGGGCTATGCCTGGGCGGAACGGCCCGAAGGCCCCTATCACCGAACGGCAACCCCCATCGCAACCACCCGCGATCAACCCGTGCTGGAGGGCAAATACAAACGCACCTATGCCTCCACAATCCTTCAACGCAAAAACGACTGGCTTGTCCTCACCCTGACCGACTCGGGTCCCAATTACGGCTGGGGCTACCTGGGCATGACCTCCCCGTCACCGGAAGGCCCCTACACCACCCCCAAGCTTCTGTTGTACCCCGAGCGCGACGGCTTTCATCCGCCCCTGATGGAATTCCACCCGGCCTTTATCCACGAGGGATTCGTCTATGCGCCCGCCACCTCCGTGGCGTTGAACCGCAACTTTCAGATGCTGTGGCGTGCTCCCCTGGAAAAAGCGATGGACCCCGACGCGTGGAAAATTTTCAAGCACGGCTCCCTGTGGCATGCTGAGCCGGTTGAGCACGAGAGCTACGGCATCTGGGGCCAGACCATCTCCGGCTTCATCGATAAGAGCGGAGTATTTCAGGTAATGTTTGCCTCTCGCGACAGCGAAGGCATGGGAACCATCAATATTGCCTCGCGGCCCTGGGACACGCCCTATCGGGATCGAGGCGTTTATGTGAGTGGACACGAAGGCCCCAGCTTTGTGCGCCTGAATCAGGGCGGCACTGTCAAAGAAATCGCCGCCATCCTGGATATTAACGGGACCGTGACCCTGGCTTGGAATGCCAGGGGTCCCGTCGGCCCGAATCGCCCCGCCTCGAATGCCACGCTCCACCCCTTGATGCTGGCAGACTACGCTGGAGTGAAGCTCACGGAAAAATCCTGGGAACTCATCACCGTCGCAGTAGATGGCCGATCGCAAACCATTGCTCAAGGCACCATAGACACTCCGGGACGTATCGAATGCACGATGGCTTGGAATGAAAACAAGGCAGCCAGCCTGAAACTTCACGGCAAGAACGTCTGGTCGGGCGCGATGGTGGCAAACAGCGGCGCACTCGGCATTCTGGCAGACGCATCCAGCAGCGCCTTCATCGAGCAGTTCCGCGTGACCGGCGACCCGGCCCCCGCACGCACCGTTTATCTCCACACCGAAGCCATACTGGGTGCCGCACAAAAAATGGCCGACTGGAAAAAGGTGGAAAGCGAAGAGTTCCGATACGGTATCGGTGGCGTCTCCCAAGCCCCCGGTGTGCGGGCCAAGTGGAACATCATGGGGACATCCGCCACCTTGTGGGCGCCCCGAGGCCCTGACTACGGAAGTGCCGACATCTATCTCGACAGCGTGCTCCAGAGCCGCGTAGATTTCCACGCGAACACGACCGAAAAATCACAAGCGCTAATCACAATCACCAGCTTGGGCAACATCGGCCATGCCATCTCCGTTCGCAACCTCAAGGGAGCCATCCCGGTTGATGTGCTCGAAGTCACCCACTGATGCGTGGCGAACCCGCCTTATACCAAAACAGGAGAGCGGGTTTTCTTTGCCGCCACAGGCCAACATTGGACCAGCCGATGCACACAGGTGCTGGAAAAAACACAAGCGGTTTTTACGCATCACGCTGCCTTTGTTGCGGACTGGAAAGTCCACACTCCTGCCCGCCGTAAAACACGTGCCCCAATTCACTATTCTAACGTAGCAGGGCCACAACCAAGATTTATGGTCCTTGGTCATCGCCGCCTGAGAATCTTCTTGTTTTTATAGCGGTTCTTCCAGACTGAGGCACTAAAACACCTCGGGTGCCACCTACACGGACACGAGGTACGAGTGGCTTGTGGGTGCGGGGTTCCAAGAGAAGATCCGCAGCTATGGGCAGAGTTTCAGAGGAAAGAAGCGACACGCCGTCTTTCTTGTTGGCGTAACGCTTGTCCAGATGACCCACACCCTTAAACTCCCCCGCTTCGCTCCTCCGTGTAAGGGTGGCACCCACAGGTTGCTTTTTAGGACCAAGGAAGCATGGGTTGTGAATGCTTACTTGGCCTCAAACCTCCTCTGGAACCACGTAAGGCTTTCGGTATGCGCGGCGGACAAAACCGTTTGCCTCCGCATCATCCACAAACCCTTCGGTAATCGGATCGATGTGAAGACGACGACCCGTGCGGTACGCGATATTGCCATAGTGCCCCAGGAGCGTGGAATAATGGCCTTCCTCGATGTCCGCGTTCGGACGCTTGCGGGTGCGCATGCTGTCGATGAAATTCGCCATGTGCTTGGTGTTTGACGGCGAAAACTTTCCTGGTTGGATACCCACGGTCTTGCCATCGCTATCAAAAATTTGCCACCCGCCGCCCATGCGGCCCAGATACATGAACTGTTTGGTCCCGTAGACCTCAATCCGTGTTCCGGCGAAAGGCCAGTTGGGCAGGTCTTCTTCGTCACGCAACGCAAAGGGGTGCTTCTTCATATAGGGAGACCAGAGCGTCTGGTCAAGCGTCATATTCAGGCCATCAAATTCCCAATTTATCGTCTGGGTATCGGGCGTCTCGCGATCATCGTCGAAGACATGCTGGCCACCCACCGAACTAACGGCGCTCGGCAGGGTACGTCCCGTCAGCCACCGCGCCAAATCGATTTGATGGATGCCATCGTTGATTACGTCACCACCCGAGTAGTCCCAGAACCAATGCCAATTATAGTGGAAGCGGTTCTCGTTGAAGGGCCGCTTCGATGCCGGACCCAGCCATAGATCGTAATCCAAGCCCTTCGGCGTCGGCACGTCCGCCTTACGGCCAATGGTACCCCGCTGTTTCGCGTTGATAATCCGCACAAAATGGATATCGCCAAAATCTGCGGCATTCACCCGTTCCCGGGCCTGTTCGCAATAGGTTGCGCTACGATTCTGGGTGCCCACCTGCACCACCCGGTCGTACTTCCGTGCGGCCTCCACCATCTTGCGGCTTTCCCAAATGCTGTGCGCGGTGGGCTTCTCCACGTAAACATCTTTACCGGCCTGGCAGGCGTGAATGGTCGCGAGGGCATGCCAATGGTCGGGCGTGGCAATACAAAGTCCATCCACCTCGGAATCATCCAGAATTTCACGATAATCGGTCACGCATTTCGGGCGCAGGCCCGTCGAGCCCGCCACCAAATCTGCCCGCTTCTTAAAAAGGCGGGTGTCGGGATCGGCGAGATACCGCAACTCCACGTCGCTGCGCCCCACGATTTCCCTGGCAAGGTCCATGCCCCGATCATGTATGCCCATAATCCCGATCACCACACGCTCATTCGCACCCAGAACGTTGATCGAAAACGTGGATGCGATACCAGCCCCCGCGCATCCAGCAAGAAATCTTCGTCGGTTCATCATGCATCGCTCCTGTCGCCTGATAGAATTCGTCTATCCAGTCTACCAAAGCAACGTATGGAAAAAAAGCCAACGCTTTCCCCGTAGAATACCACATTGGCGTTTGGCGCAATGCCGCCCCGGCCGGTGTTGCACGTAGCTTGAATCCAAGATCTGAATCAATGTGCATCAAGTACGTCGTGGAGAGATTCAAGTCGATGCAAGAAAAGCCCCATACCGCCAAACTTTGAATGGAGCCAAAGCAGTTGCTCCCGCAGGAACGGAAGGGCCAATTGGAGAATGGTTCCAAAGAAGGTTGGGCTTTCCTGCCCAACCCATTGTGCGACGAAACGTAAGATCCCCTATTGGCACTTTACAGCCGCGCCGTCGCAAGGCGAAATACATACCGCCCACCCGCCGCACCACCACAAACACCAAGTGTGCTTCGCCACTCGTAGCGTACCTTATGTCGGGCTGGAAAGCCCAACCCCCTGATGTGAAAGCGCTCAGTCTACTTCAGGAGAATCTTCTTCTCCGTCAGGACATCCACAATCGTATTGATGGCCTCGTCCATCTCCGGGCGATAGGGCAGGGCCACATCGATGGGGAATTTGTCGAATAGATTCTCGCCGAGATTGACGACGAAAATCTCAATCGGCGCGGTCATGCGCTTCAGGCTTTCAAGGTCGAAGTCATCGGCATCGGTGACGGTGGTAATCAGCAGGGTTCCCGCGTCGGTAATCACGCGGGCCAAGTCGCCCAGCTTTTCCAGGTGCTCTTCCCGGCCCTGGTCCCGTGTGCGGGCGTCATGGTCGAGTTCTTCAAAGTAGTTCGAGATGCCGAAGTAGTAGGTCTTGTGGCCCCGGTCAAAAAGAACCCGCTCCAACTGCTTGGCGACCCGGCGTTTGCCGCATCCGTATTCGCCGTGGAGAATGATGAGCTTGCCCACGTTGCCGTACTTCGCGGAACGCTCTTCGTAAGAAACCAGGCCCCGTTCCCAATCGTGTTCTCGCTCGCGGATGTGCTCGGCCATGACCGAGCCCGTCTCGTCGAGGGCCTCCAGTATAACGCCGGCACCCGTAATTTCGTGGTCGTCCACAATAACCACGCGGCCCGTCTTCTCTAATTCGTTACGCAGATCAAAGGCTACGGGACGCGTCGTCTCCAAGATGCACTCGGCCACGTCGTGGCGGTCAATTTGCTGCTTGTTGGTCACGGAACTGAGCTCGGACGCGTCCAGCACCTGGATAACTTCGGCCAGTTCAACCGAAACCGAGGCCGCGCCCACCTTGAGCTTGTACTGCTTGCCCAAAACCATGGGTGGACGGCCCATCCAAAACATGTTGACGCGAAAACGGCGGCTTACCTTGGGTTGAGGCTCGTCGATTCGCACCATGAGTTCGCCGGGCTTGATATAGATTTGGGTCGTCAGGGTCAATCCTGTGGCATAGCCCGCGCCGACCTCCGTCCGTTCGGCCATGGAAAATCCCTCAACGGACTTCACCACCGACTCTTTTCCAGAAGGGAGAAAGCGAATGGCATCGCCCACGTGGACCCTGCCCGTGCTCACGGTGCCCGCCACAATACGGCGCTCATCGCCCGAGGCGGTAAATTTATAGATATCCTGCACGGGCAAGCGAAAGGTCTTGTCCGCATCACCGCGCGCCTTCTCAAAGTCGTCCATTTGGTCGAGGACGGTCATACCGTCATACCACGGCATTTCCTTGGGAGACTTGTTGGTAATATTAACGCCTTCCCGGGCGCTAACGGGAATGAAGGAGGTGGGATGCACCCCAAGCTGTTCGAGGAATTCCAGATACTCGGCTTTAATGTCGTTGAAGGCCTGCTCGCTGTAGTCCACGAGATCCATCTTATTGACGAGCACGCAAAGCTGCTTCACGCCCAGCATGGAAACCATGTAGCCATGGCGCTTGCTGTTTTCTTTCACGCCTTCCTGGGCATCAATAACCAGCAGAGCCGCCTCGGCGCGGGCCGCGCCCGTCACCATGTTTTTCAAAAACTCTATGTGACCGGGGGCATCGTTGATGATGTAGTGGCGCTTTTCGGTCTTGAAGAAGCACCGCGCCGTATCAATCGTAATGCCCTGGGCCTGTTCGTTCTTGAGCGCATCCAGCAGAAAGGCATACTCGAAGGGCCGTGAATTGGCGGCGCACATGGCCTTGACGGCATCCAGCTTCCCTTCAGGAAGGGAATTGGTGTCCGCCATGAGACGGCCAATTACCGTGCTCTTACCGTGGTCAACGTGCCCGACGATAACCACGTCCAAATGTTCGCGTTCAAGAATCGAATTGGTGCTCATAGAAAACCTGTCAATACTGGGTTGGGGCCGTTCGCTTCTAAACATTCACGAAGCGTTTGGGGTTCAGGTCGTTTGTTTTCTTGTAACCGTTCACCGGGAATCAGGAGGGCGGGTTTTCTTACCCGCCACAGGGGACACGTTACGCCCGCCGACGCATGTGGGTCATGAAAAAACACAAGCGGTCTTTGCTGACATAACGCCGCACTTGTTGCGGACTGGAAAGTCCGCACTCCTGCCCGCCGTGAACACTTATATTTTTTTCTTGTCCACAGCGCAGACTCAACATTACATGTAACCATCGCGGCGCAGGGTCTCCAGACCGCCACCATCGTCTTTGTCCTGGGCACGCCCGGAACGCTCGGCGATGTTGGCAAACTTGCCGCTCCTGATTTCCTCCACCACCTCATCGACATTCTTCGCCGTGGATTCGACACAGGAGGTACAGGGGCCGCAGCCCAGAGAGCGATAGCGGGTGCCCTCGCCCCGGTCAAAATAGAGGTCCACCAGCGGGATGTTCTCGCGCTGGATATATTCCCAGAGATTTAATTCCGTCCAATCGAGCAGGGGGTGAATACGGACGTGGGTGCCGGGCGCGAAATCGGTCTTGTACTGATTCCACAATTCCGGCGGCTGGTCGTCCACATCCCAGTCGTTTTGCCGGTCTCTCGGGGAGAAGTAGCGCTCTTTGGAGCGACTTCCTTCCTCGTCCGAACGAACGCCCACGATAACCCCGGTGTAGGGCTCCTGGTTCGTATCGACCTCATATTCACCCGTCGTGTGGTTAAGCCGCATCCGCTCCCACTCGCCGGAAAGGGTGTGTTTGAGGGCTTCGCTCTTGAGGGCCTTGCAGCATTGGAGACGGGTGATCGCACCATCAGGAAAGGTCTGCTTATTCGCGATGGCTTCCTTGTTCTGGCCCACCACCATGTTCAGCTTCCACTTCCGCGCCAGATTATCCCGATAGGTAATCATCTTAGGGATCTTGAAGGAAGTATCCACATGGACGAGGGGCAAGGGGCAGTGCCCAAAGAAAGCCTTGCGCGCCAGCCAGAGCATGACGGTGCTATCCTTGCCGATGGACCACAGCATGCAAAGGTTGCCGAATTCCCGGTACGCTTCCCGAAGGATGTGGATACTCTTGGATTCCAATTGATCAAGTTGATTCATGAATACACAGTCCTTAGGCCCTTTTGAGCCTGCTATCGACAAAACATCATGAGTTTGCGATGTCGTTTTCGGCCTGAAAGGCCTCAACAGGTTAGCCCAGAGCAACGCCCTGGGAAATAAGGAACTAAAAATCAAAGCCCTGAAAGGGCGCAATAGAAGCACATCACGGCCACTGTGTCGCCCCTTCAGGGCTGTTAATTATTTCCACATTCTGACCCAGGGCGTTGCCCTGGGCTAACCTGTTGGACCCCTTCGGGGCGGTCGCTCATGCAACATGGCTCTAACGATTGTACGCGGATTCACCCGCAGCACCGCAAGTGCCACTTCTTCCAGACAACGTCCCGGACGAAGCGTAGTACCCTGCGGAGACTACATAGGGCCGGGGTTGACGAACCCGAGTTCGGCGTGCCATCACGGCACGGACAGGGAGCACAAAAAATGTCGTCTTGTGCAGGATTGACCTGCCCCTATTCCACCATACTCACGGGCATAGTTTAGCATGTGCCCCTGGATAGTTTCTAGATTCGCACCCTTTTCCGTGAATTTCGCATGGGATTGGTATAGTATAACCCACTCCAAGCGGCCCAAACCCAAAATCGACCACGGAAATCTGTTCGTACTATTATGCATATTGCTATCAACACACTCCCCAGCACCGAGTTGCCCTTCCCCCACCACGTTGTGCGCTACCTTGCCCAAGTCCTGGAACGTATCCAGAAAGAAAAGCCATCACTGCGCTTCTCCTGTCTCCATGTCCAGGGGGAAACCTCGCCCTTCCCCGGTCTGCCCTCCATGGAATCGGCCCCGCCGGAATCTGGACTCCGCGCCCGGCTGTCTAAATCCGACTCCGTGGATGGGCTGCTCAAGAAGCACGCGGTTGATCTCGTATTATCACCGATTCAGACCGGCCTCGCCCGCACCAGTCTTCCCCAGGTTCTGCTGGCCCTTGATCTGGCTCCCTGGGAGGGAGCCGATGGTCCGTCGGGCGATATCAAGGCCACAAAACGCCTGTGCGCCGCTGCGGGATACATCATTACGCCCACGGAGCACGTGCGCCGCCGCTGCCTGGAACTCTTTGAGGCACCGCTGGAAAAAATTGTGGTCGCGCCGCCCGGTGTCGCAGACGGCCTGTCAAATCCGACCATATCGGTGGTGGAAAAGCCCTATGTCGTGCTTTTCTATGACCCCCTGACCGCGCCGCTGCTCAACAAACTACGGGAAGCCCTGAACAAGCGGCGGGAGGATTTCCCCTTCACCCAAGTGGTCGTTGGGCCTGCCCTGCCAGAAGAACCCGCTCAATGGGGTCCCGGGGTCGTTCGGATGGAGCAATGTCCGGCCAACCACTTGGCGGGTCTTTACCATGAATCTGCTTTTTTTCTCTACGCCGCGCCCCACGATGGTTGCGGCCTGCGCGTGCTGGAGGCCTTGGCGACCGGTGTCCCTGTACTCGCGGCGGGGTCACGCGGACTTGCCGAAGTGGCCGGGGACGCGCCCATTTACTTCAACGGCGAAAGTCTGGACTCATTTTTTCAGTCACTCAAGCGAATCCTCTCGGAAAATGAGCAGAGCCGGGGCAAACGTATTAACACCGGAAAACAAATCGCGAGCCGCTACCATTGGGAAAAGACCATGTGGAAGGTATTGGCCACGTTCAAGGCAGGCTGACGGTGGCAGGGCCACAACCAAGATTTATGGTCCTTGGCCCTCGCCGTCTGAGAATTCTCTTGTTTTATATAGCTGTTCTCTCAGACTGCAGCACTAAAGCAGTCCCAATTTTGTAATAACCCGCCGATTTCATGATATGGTCCGTATAGAAGTGGTCTACGCCACAAGAACATTCACTTACTGATAAGGAAAGAGTCCCCATGAATCACCATCGTGTGTTACTGCCTTGGAAATACCTTGTCCTGCTCCCCGCCATCGCGGTTCTGATCGCCACCCAATTGAGCGGTTGCGGCGGGATCCCCCTCCCCCCCTTCGCAATCACCATTGACTTGGCGGGAGGAACAATCACGCCCACAGAGGTAGGCGTGTCGGGGGAGGTCACCGTACCCATCGGGGCCTTCTGCGACCTCCTCGACGCCGATTCCCTGGATGCAACCATCCGCCAAGCAGCCGGCGACCTGGTCGCAGATCTGGTAACCATCACCGCCGTGGAACTGCAATCGGTGCAAGTTAGCGCCAGCGCGGGAAATTTCTCCACCTTCACCGCCGTAAGCCTCACCCTTGATGGCACCCCTCCCCTGCCGCTGGGCGCGGCCGCCGACACCAATGGCCTTGGCACCAGCTTTACCCTGGAGCAGGAGACCCCCGTCGATCTGATCGGTGACCTGGACGGCCAATGTGGTGTTGCCAATGCGCTCCTTGTGGGCAGCACCCCCGCCGAAGACATCACCTACACCACCACCGCGACGGTATTGGTCCACGTCCAGTTGAACCCGTAACACCCTTACTACAGGATAACCCAGCCCCTCCGAGCAAACGCGCTCCGGGGGGCTTTTCATTGGTGCGCGACCAAACGGCTTTGCCGTAAAACACATCTAATGTCGAAGAGATCATTCACACCACAAAAAGTGCCTCAAGGGTGCCACCCGTACACGGAGGAGCGAAGCGGGGGGAGTTTACGGGTGCAGAGCATCTGGGCTAACATCATGCAACAAGAAAGACTGCATGGAGTTGCCGGAGACATACGCTCACTGCGATTGAAGACATAGAATTTACGCGAACCAGCACCCGCAAACTTAGCCGGGAACCGGCTGCGTGTGAGGGTGGCACCCTTACAGATTCCTTCCGAAACCCCTATTGGCCATGAACATCAAAAATGCCAGACCAATCGCAGCGAGTCTGCGGAATCCAGGGTTGCATCGGCCTTAACCCCTCACGTAGCATCACCCCGTGACTATCCCCCCTACACAAGTAAACCATCGACGCGCCCTGCTCGCACTGCTCCTGCTGGCTTTGGGCATCCGCCTGCTCTTTCTGCTGGCCATGCCCCGGGTGCTGGACACGGCCGATGCCATCCACTACGTGGAGACGGCACAACACTTCGCAGACGGCGATTTTCTGGGCTACGACCCAAAGATCCCCATCCTTTACCCGCTGCTGGGCACCATTGCCCACCTCTTCATCCCCGACATGGAGTGGGCGTGCCGGTTTATCTCTTTCCTGGCCTCTATCCTCACTGTCATCCCTGTTTACCTCCTGGCCCGCGACCTCCACGGCCCGTCAGCAGCACGCATGAGCGGCGCGATCATCGCGTGCTGGCCCTGGCTGGCGGACTATGCCTGCCGGGTCTCCACCGAGGCCACCGCCGTCCTGCTGTGGTTCTCGGCCCTGTGGCTCTTCGCACGGGGACTACGCCGTGGCGGGTGGATGCTCTACGGAAGCGCCCTGTTCTTCTTCGCCCTCAGCTTGACCCGGCCCGAGGGGCTGTTCATCGTCCTCTGCACGCTCCCTGGCGCAATACTCCTGGCTTGGAAAGAAGACCGAAAGATCATCCGGCGCTACATTCCCTTTGCGATAACCTCCGTCGTGCTGATTCTGCTCAACACGCTCTTCATCCGAATGCTGACGGGTGCGGCGACAGCCAACTACCGCGTGGGCTTTATACTCAGCGAGTTCGACTACATCCGCTTCATCCAGACGACGGTGCAAAGCTTCAGCGATGTCCTCCCCGTCATGCTCGGTCCACTGCTGTGTATTTTCCTCGGCGTGGGATTATTCAGCCTCCGTAAAGATGCCCGTGATTTCCGGCTCGAAGGGCTAGTGCTGCTCTTTGCCGCCACCCAGTGGGGCGTCAGCCTCTTTGTCTTATCGCCTGCGCCGCGCTACCTCATGACGACGCTCATCGCCCTGTCCCTGTGGTCGGCTTGCGGTGTGGTCCTTGTCACCCAGCAGATTCAAGCCGCGCGCCCCACGTCCCGCTGGCTTCCCCACGCGCCGATTGCCGCGTTGCTCCTCTTTTTCCTCATGCATGGCACCATTACGGTGGGCTCGGAGCACTTGGGGCGGCGACCCCGTGAACCCCGTGAGTACAAGGATGCGGGACGCTGGATGGCCGAGAATTTGGAGTCCGGCCTTATTTTCACGCGCAAGCCCCAGGTTGGATACTACGCGGGCATGCCCTCCACCGGCCCCGCCCTGGACGACACCTTGGAGTCTGCCCTGGACCGCGCCCGTGCGGCGAAGGCCCGCTACCTGGTCGTGGACGAACGCTACACGGCCCCTATGGTGCCGAGTCTGCGTCCTCTCCTCGATGGCACGACCCCACCAAAGGGCTTGGAACACTTGAAGACCTTCGACACCTATCCGCAAGCGAAGGTCGTCGTCTACGCGATTGCGTCCAGCGAATAGCCATGGTGAAAATAAGCGTTCACGGGATGTTTTTTGTTGGCGAAGCCAACGGTTTTATTCCCCTCCTCGGAGGGGTTAGGGGTGGGTTTGACTATGATCGGCAGGATTAACCCACCCCCAGCCCCTCCAAGGAGGGGAGCACTTGTTTCTACCGCTTGCAGGGAGCCGGGGGGAGGTGGGTACATCCCGCCAAAGAGAACCCTCATCGTTCATTCCGGTGGCATTGGCGACTTTATTTGCGCCCTTCCTACCCTGCAACAATTGGCCCTTGAGGGGCCTGTGGATATTGCAGGCATCCCGGAGCGGGCAGCACTCGCTCAAGTCGCGGGCATCGCCACTGCGATACACCACTTGGACGCTATCGATTTCGGAAGCGTCTTCACTTCGCCCAGTGCGCGGCTAAGCCAGTTTCTTGCCCCCTTCGACCGCGCGTTCATCTGGATGAATGATGACGATGGAGCTATCACCCGAACCCTGACTCGCCTCGGAATCGGCGACTCGCGGTGCTTTCCGGGAATCCCCCCGGACAACTGGCACACCAGCGCCGCCCAGTATTACGCGGACTGCACCGGATCAAAGATCGAAGTTCCCTTCCGCCTCTCCATCACGCCAAGTACAACCGCCCATGACATCATCATCCAACCCGGCAGCGGGAGCGCCAAAAAGAACTGGGGCGTGGAACGGTTTCAGGAAGTCGCCCGCGAACTCGAAAAACAGGGCCGCCATGTTTCATGGTGCTACGGCCCGGCGGAAGAGGGCTTTTCGCACGGCTCCAACACCCTGCCGCCGATGCCCCTGACTGAGCTTGCCGCCATGCTGGCCAACACAAAACTCTTCATCGGCAATGACAGCGGGATAAGCCACCTCGCATCCGTCGTGGGATGCCCCACCATCGCCATTTTTGGACCCACGAACCCCGCTGTGTGGCAACCCATCGGCCCGCAC
>JAJRPE010000536.1 GCA_024280935.1 Candidatus Hydrogenedentota bacterium | reverse complement strand
TTTGGCGATGGCCTCTTTCAGAGCCTCGACGCAAAAATCAGCATCCATACTATTGGATAACCGCCAGCTCAAAACCTTGCGGCTGTACCAGTCCATGATGGCCACCAGATACAGGAACCCGCGCTGCATCGGAAATGGAGTAAGAAGCGCTTTCGCGCTTCTTCTCCCCGAACCGTACGTGCGCCTTTCATCGCATACGGCTCTCCGTTCAAATTTGGCCCATGGCCATAGCAACATCGCGATATCGGGAAGTAACGGTAGAACGGACTTCCTCACGAAGAATGTAAGGATTGCGTTCAGGGTTTCGCCACTTGAACTGCGCTTTTGGACTTGAGACCAGTCGGCGCAGTGCTTTGCCAATATGGTTTCCACGTTTGTTCGTGTCGTAGACGAGCCAGGTCTTTGCCTTGCCCACCTCCGGCACCCGGAACCATTTCCGCATCAAAGGTTTGATACGTGTGCGGTATTTCCGGGCCAACCAATGCGCCAGTTTCCAGAACACGACATGGTCAATGCGCCGGAACGTGATCGCCGTGAAGTCGGTGAACTTGTAGAATGCCGCCCATCCCGCCAACTGGCGGTTCAGGCGATCAACCATATCAACCTTTCCAAGATCATGATTGCCGGAAAGGGCATCAGACAGTTGGCGAACAAACGCCTTGGCCCTTTCCTTGGGTATCGTTGAGACGACACGCATGTTGCCCCTCGGCCCCCGCTTGCGAATGATACGGTGTCCCAGAAAGACAAATCCATCATTGACGTGCGTGATATGGGTTTTCTCCATATTCATTGTCAACTTCAGATTACCCTCCAGAAACATCCGGCATTCTTCACGAATGGTTTCGGCGTGAGCTTTGTTCCCCTTGACGATGACAACAAAGTCATCGGCATAACGACAATAGGCGACAGCGGGTTTCCACTGCCGATTCTCACGTATCGCTATGGGGCGCTCCTTCTTGATGCCGAAGTTCCATGCCCAGCGATCCTTGCGAGCTTTCTTGTTCAGGTATTTCGCCTCCAGCCACATATCAAACTCATGGAGCATAATATTGGACAGGAGTGGGGGCAGAACGCCCCCTTGCGGAACACCTTCACTTGAAGCCCTGAGCAGACCACGATCAATATGGCCTGCCTTCAGAATACGCCAGAGCAGATCGATAAACCGTTTGTCACATATTCGCTGCCGTACACATTTGAGAAGCAGCCGATGATGCACCGTATCGAAGTAACTTGCCAGATCACCTTCGATGATCCAGCGTCCGCTTTGATGGGTGCTATCTTGAAGCTGTATCTTCACAGTGCGGACAGCATGATGCACACTGCGTTCCGGCCGGAAGCCATAGGATAGACGATGAAAATCGCTTTCCCATATTGGCTCCATGGCCATCAACATGGCGCGTTGGACAATTCGGTCTGTCAGGGTCGGAATACCCAACGGGCGTAGCTTGCCATTTGATTTTGGAATGTAGATCCGTTTAACCGGCCGTGGGCGATACGTACCCGCCAGAAGCTCGACCCGCAATTCATCCAGAAGGTTCTCCAGATTGTCCTGCAGACGTTGCTTATCCATTCCATCAATGCCCGGTGTTCTTGCGCCTCTCGACGACAAAACAATCCGGGCAGCCTCGGCAAGCCATTCCCGATTGGCAACGAGCCGAATAAGGCGATCAAACCGACGGGTCTGATCACGCTCGGCCCATGTTGCTAGCTTGTGTTGCATTTCGCTGATTATCAAAGGTCTTCACCTCATTTGGTCAGATAATTTACATCCCAAGCAACTTGAACTGTTCCCCTTCGCCAGACCGCCAGAATGACGGGCAATGTGACAGGCTTTCCCTGCCGCAGACTACTACGGGAACTCTGCCAGCATGGTAACCATCGGGGTCAACTCCCTTGTCGTATCCTGGTCATGTCACCATGCCTTCCCTCGTTCATATGCTGGACTTAAAACGTACTGGTGAGGTTGCCGGTCGCAGTCTTTATCCTTGCTTGCCGCAAGTCGATACCGACGCGATAGCATGGCTGTGTTCTCTCCATTGCTCCCTGCAGAACAGCTACATATAGCCCTGCATTCGGACGCTTCTGGCATACGTTTCCAGAACCATCATCGGTATTGCGCCTGATAAACCGTGTAGGCGCAGGTGACATTTCAACCCTCAGATGCGAGTGAACCGGTTCGTGTTCCTCAACCTTCCAATACTCAGCCTGGGAGACCATCTTAGCGTAACGGTTTCGCCTCAATCCCCTTTTCCCACGGGCTACGTCACCCCGCCAGTTAACAGCAGGTCACCTCCGCTTCGGCTCAAATCCCCTCGCAGCAGGGAACTGGCATTCAGATAATCCTCCTTTCTCAAAGCATTCCAGACATACGCCACCCAGGATTATCCGGGACGAGGCGCACTGTAGGTGATATCTACACACCAGACCTGATTGGGTCGCTCAATTGCCAGCCCCCGCAACAGGTAAGGGTAAATCCTGTGTTGCGGATGTTTCTTGCTGGTGTTTGGCGTTTGATAGATCGGGACCAAACGC
>JAJRPE010000535.1 GCA_024280935.1 Candidatus Hydrogenedentota bacterium | reverse complement strand
TGGACACCACCTCGTGGCACAGCCCCGCAAGCACCGCCGTGTGGTACCCGGACCCCGTCCCAATTTCCAGCACACGATCCGTATCGCGTAGATCCAACAACGCCGTCATACAGGCCACCATATAGGGCTGAGATATGGTCTGGTCATCCCCGATGGGGAGCGGACTGTCCTCATACGCCTGATCGATGTACTCGCGAGGCACGAAGCAATGGCGCGGCACGAACTCCAAGCGGGCAAGCACGCGCTCATCCACTATACCGCGCCCGCGCATCTGGCTCGCCACCATGGCACGACGCCGTTCTTGTTGCTCACATTCGCGCATGGGCCACTTCCAACCTTCGTGTTGGCGCGGAAGATGCTCCTGTCAACAGCCTCCGTGCCTTACGCTCCAGAAAGGCCAATTGAAAACAAAATAACCTCGCGTCATTCCCACGAACGTGGGAATCCAGAACGCGGCAGGGGCATAGCGACACACCACTGGATCCCCGCGTTCGCCGGGATGACGGCCTTTGGTCTTGGCGGTGGTCCTGCCACCTCAGTACCCGACAAGAACAAGCCGGATAATGTAGACACTGATTACCGCCGCCATGGGAGAAAAGTCCATTGGACCCATGGGGGGCAGTACTCGCTTCATAAGGCCAATCAAGGGATCGCATGCTTTCGGGATCACCACCAGAATGCCCCGAAACTCCAACTCCAGCCGGGTTTCCAACCACCGAAGGAGGAGAGCCATCATATACAGCGTGAGACCCGAAAATACGAGCGAGGCTAAAACGTGCTGGGATGACATATCGGCAGATACTCCTTTGATTGGGTGGCACGCGCCCCCAGCGCAACTCACGGTTTTATAGTGCCACACTTTCTGTCCAAAAGTCACCTGCGAATCAAGTCATTTTGCATCAGTCGAATATCTTCGCAAGCACCTTCCTGCCGAAGAAACGTCTCGGCACCGGTGGCCACGCAACCCGTAATGAGCGCATTCCGTACGTCTTTCAACACGACCTGCGCTGCGGCACCCTTCTCCGACTGGGCGCTCAGCATCGCTATCCGTGCGTTGAACACATCCTCAGCGAAAAGGGCCGGGCGGGCATCGGGTTTTTCATAGGTTAAATCGAGATCGTTCAGACGCAACCCCTTCACGTGGCGAAAATAAAAACCATAGGCCGGCAAATCACCGAACATGATGCACTCGGGATACTTCGTTTCCACCTCGGGGATGTCGCGTATAGCATCCTCCCGATGTCCGCCACCGGCAAATGCAATACGGATATTGGACAGGGACACGTTTTCGATGGGATAGCCCGGCAGTCCGGCGATAACGCAGCCTGTCTTGCTTGCGCCGGTTGCGATTACATTGCTGATGGACACGTTTCGCAGCGCACCCACGGGCGGCTTGGGGTCGCCGGGCTTGGGCGGGCGGGCCCGATTGCCCAGCCGCATAAAGATCGGTGCGGTGGTGCCTTCGATGACGATGTTGGATATGGAGATTCGGTCAAGGGTTCCGCCATCCACAATTTCGAGGGCAATCCCGGCAAGGCCCTCGGCCCGACCAGTAAGCCCCGTCGTGGTGGCAGAGCGTTGAATTACGCAATTGGTAATGGTGATGTCCTTGAAACCACCGGCGGATTCGGTGCCTGCTTTAATGGCGTTACAGCGCGACCGCAGAATGCAGTTAGAAATCACCACGTGTTCCGTTGCGCGCACGCCGGTGCTCTTGAGCGTTATTCCGTCGTCGTCCGTGTCGCCAAAACAACCGGTAATAATCACGTTGCGACAGCCGTCAATGTCCATCATGTCGTTATTGCGGCAGCCGTGGTTGAAGACGTTAATTCCCCGTATCGTCACAAAGTCACAGTCCAGATACTGCTGCATCCACATGGCCGAATTGCGCAGTGTCACGTTTTCTACAAGCACGTCCCGGCAACTGATGAGACGGATGAGAAAGGGACGGTTGAAGAAAATCCCATTCGGTGTGTAGCGACCCTCCTGCGCAAGCGCCTTGGAAATCTCCTCCATCTCGGTCGCCGTGGCGACGTTGTCACGAAAATGCGCGCCTTGCCCGTCAATAGTGCCGAGCCCCATAATCGCCACGTCCTCCAAGCCCTCGCCCCAGATCAGCGCACGCGCCGTGTACCGGTCGCTGCGGGAAGGGTACTTGCATAACGTTGGCGGATAATCTGCAATGTCCGTGCTCCCCAGAATCACCGTGCCCTGGTCCAAGCGCAGGTGTACGTGATCTTTCAGGTAGACCGTACCGGTAACAAAGTGCCCCGGCGGAAACAGTACCGTGCCGCCGTTCTTTTCCGCGCATGCGTCGATAGCGGCTTGTATCGCCGCTGTATTGAGTGTAACGCCGTCACCGACGGCCCCGAACTTCGTAACGTCATACAGGCCATGCGGGGCCTCCGCCGTCGCGCGCTGTTGCATGAGGCAGGTTATGAGCACCATAGAGAGAGCAAAATAAAATGCCACAGTTGTTTGTTTGTTGATAGGGTCTGAAAACATCATAACCTCCTGTTACTATTCCAAACACTAAAGCACGATAATCTCGGGGATATCGTCCTCCCCGCTGCTGCCCTCGTCCTTTATCCGCCGCTCCCGCGAAGCCAGCGCCGAGGCACCGACGACCAATATGCCACCCAACTCGAATACCCAGTTCATCTTGACGCCCGCAACCTGATAGCCCAGCAGCACGTCCACGTGATGCATGGATGCGGCGCGGACAATAACGAAGCACCCCGTAAACACCATACCCACCACCGCGAAGTAATAGGCCAGGGATGCGCCACGGATAAACCACGCGGCAAGGACTATCCCGAGAAGACCCACCCCCGCCATACCTCGTATAAACCATTTCTGAACGGTCAGCCGCCCTTCATACCACCCGTCCGCTTTGGACCAGTCGCGGCCAATCTGGGTAAAAAGGCTTTGCAAATCGAGTTGCTTGTTGACACACAAAAAGAGCATGAGCAGTCCGCAAATCGCCCAGAACACCATGGCCCGCCCGCCGAGCTTGGCCGGTGGAATCCGATAGGCCTGCCATGTGGCCCGAAAACAGAGTAATGCGGCCACAAAATAACAGAGCGTAGTCGCCCATCCCATGGGCGTCGGGTCACCAATACCCGGTTGCCAACGACCGTTTACGCTGACCGCCAGCAACATCGCGGACATGGTGCGGACAAAAAATGGCACTTGCATTTGGGGATGTTACTCCAAAACTTTGGGGCCTCGGCCTCTGATATTTTGCTTAGGAATGGACACGACACAATCATTCGGAGCGCTGTCATGCCGCTATCAGTAAATATCTTAACGACAAAGAGTGCAGCGCACACAAGAAAACTGCCCTTTGAGTTCTCTACCTGATCATGCATGAATAGCCGCGACGACGCAAGACACCCTTAACATTGCGGATGGAATTGACTGTTTGGAGAGACTATTTTCATTCTCGATGTCAGCCTTAAAGCACCCGAAAACGACGACGGGTGCCACGGTCAAGCCCCGCAGGGCTTGCCCGTGTGGGAACATGGGAAAGAGAAGATGTTTGTTGCCTACACCGTTCAATTTAGTTCTCTCACGGGCAAGGTGCTATCGCGCCTTGTCCGTGGCACCCGACGCTGGAGTAGACGGCGTCGCCGTAGGCCTGTATTCCGCGATTTCCCTCAATCATGGTCCACACCAAAAATGTCGCCGGATGAATATTGAATCGTGTACGCTTATTGAAAGCAAGAGTATTGCGCCACGGCGCACCGAATAAAGGCAGCCCATGACGAATAGATCCACCCAGGCAAGACGTCCGCGAAAAATCGTGGCCACCGTGCCGCCCCAGGAAATCCTCCCCATTGTGGACGGCAATTTTGAGTCCAACGTGCCGGGAATTTATGTCATCGGCGACGTGACGGGCTTGCCCCTGGTAAAGGTGGCGGCAAATCACGGCACGGAGTTGCTGCAAAAGATGGAGAAGCAGGGGCGTTTCCAAAACAGCAACGCGGAGGGCCTGGATTTGGTCATCATCGGCGCGGGACCCGCAGGACTCTCCGCCGCCCTCGAAGCCAAAGACCGAGGATTGCGCTATGTGGTGCTGGAACGATCCAAAGTGGCGAGCACGGTGCGCAGTTTCCCGCCGGGGAAAAAGGTCTATGCCGAGCCGCGTTTCCTGAAAAACATCAGCCAGATTGATTCCGAAGGCGACAAGGAAAAGGACGACTTCCTCGCCATGGTGGAGGCCCTGGTCGCAGAGAAGGACCTCCAGGTTAAGGAAGGCGTGGAGGTCTCCAAGGTGCAGCGGCGGAGCGACCAGCGCTTCGATGTACGCACGGACACGGGCAAAACCTTTGAGACCGCCAATGTGGTGGTGGCCGTGGGACGGCAGGGCCAACCGCGCCTGCTCGAAGCGCCGGGCGCGGACCTCGCCCACAAGGTAACCTATCGCCTCCATACGGCAGAGGATTACCACGACAAGGACGTGCTCATCGTGGGCGGCGGAAACTCGGCCATCGAGGCGGCCCTCATGCTGGCCGATCACAACCGCGTTACCTTGTCCTACCGTGGAGACAACTTTTATCGCGCCAAGGAAGACAATCGTACCCTGCTGGAGGAGGCGGAACGTGCGGGTCGGCTGTGCATCCTTTACAAAAGCAATGTGAAGGCCATTCACGAAGGTGTCGTCGATATCGAGGTGGACGGTGCCATCCAAACCCTCACCAACGACAATGTCATCGTCCTCATTGGCACCCTGCCCCCGGTGGACTTTCTCCTCGACATGGGCCTCGAACTGGATGGGGTCTGGACCAAAAAGCGGGTGCTTTACTCCGGCCTGGGCATTGCCACCGGTATATTCATTTACTTTTTTGCCAAGTATTTTTCGCTCCACCCTGATAAGGCGGGAGAGGGTAAATGGTTTGTTGAATGGGCCGCCGCTCTGGCCGACAGCCCCATCCTCGGTGTCGCCAATGTCCTGCTGGGTTTTGCCCTTCCTATTGCGTGGCTGATGCTTCTCGCCCTGAAACTCCTGAACAAAAACATGACACGCCGAAGCCGCCCTCCCCTGCTCCACCTCCCCTGGGATGGCTCCGCCCTGACCCTGGGTGCGCTGGCCTACGCCATCTACCTTGCCGCACCCCATGTCTTCACCCTCGATGCCGCACAGGCTGGACCGGGACCCTATTACATTCCGGGCTTTCAGTGGCTTTACGCGGTCATTCCGACCTATTTCGGCAACCTCTACGGCCTGTATTATCTCCTCTACTTCAGCGGCATCACGGGATTCGGACTCTACTGGGCCTTTCGCTATAAGCACCGCCGTATCTGGATTCGGAACCTCACCATTATCGCCACCCAGTGGACACTCTGGTGGGGCATACCGACTTTCCTTGTGGTATTCATCGGGAAGAACCCTTGGACCCCGCTCATTGGGCGTTCTATCAACGCATGGCCCCTCAAGATAAACGCCTTCGACATGGAGGTCGTCGGACCCGGCGATCCGGCGTGGTGGCATACGGTCGCCGTGGCCGGCGTGGTCTGGGCCGTGGTCCTGACCTTTATCATCATTCCCCTCTTCACCATCAAGTGGGGCAAGATTTACTGCTCCTACATCTGCTCCTGTGGTGCCCTAGCCGAGACGGTGGGCAACGGGTTCCGCCACCGGGGTCCCAAGGGCGACCTGC
>JAJRPE010000534.1 GCA_024280935.1 Candidatus Hydrogenedentota bacterium | reverse complement strand
GAGAAAGGCCGTAATGGCTTCGTTATCCGCAGGCACGTTGGCACCCGGCTCCCGTGAAAAACAGGAACACAGTATGGGCACGATTTTTACATCCGGTCCATAGTGGTAGGCCAGCATCACCGCCTGAAACTCGATGGAATGTTCCGTGCGATGAAGCACCTCCCATTCGTAGGGATCCCAGGAACAGGATGCTTCCAGGCGTGTCAGAATCTCCTGGTCCGTCTCCACCCGACCAAAGGGGGTATCGAAGTGCTTCCGCGTCAGGATAAAGGGCACGGGCGCACCGGAATGGGCCACCCCAAAGAGGAAGACAACATCGGGCTTGGGCCGCGAAAAGAGTTGCCTATAGCCGTGGGCATAGCCTGCCATCCCGCGATGAAAATCGATGTGGGGCACAATAAGACCCCGCAACGGGGCCGCGTCGGCATCCAGTTCAGGCACGCTCCCCGGCCCTTTTTCGCAGGTAAAAAAAGAATCGATAAAGGTCCGTAATTCCTCGGGGTCCTCAGGATAAGAGCGTCCCGCCAGATAGGCGGGCCGGGTATCGGACTTGGCAAAATCGCCGTCGACCCGCTCCCGAATGGCCTCAAACTGTCGGTTAAGAAGGAAGCCGTGGTCGTCCAGATAGTCCGCCACCTCCTGAACTTGCTCCGCCCCTATCGTAGCGCCGCCAAATTGTTCGCTGAATTTCTCCTGTATCGCTGCGATATCGGAATTTCCATCGAAGGATGCCGCAACAAAAAACGCGGGTGGCGTGAGCACAATTTGATCGTCCACGTAGCCGCTGGGATCGTGGATTGCAATAAAGGTTTCGCCTTCGTGTTCGACCGGCGCGGCGTCAATATTTCGGAGTGGGGGAATGGCTTCGCTCATGGTTGTGTACTATATAACGCCCAGCAGTCCGGTGCAAGGGAAGATGTTTGGAGGGATGAATAATCTACGATGACCTTCGTCTGGATCGGTGAAGTGCTGGGCCATGACAAGATCCCGACTTCGTGGTAGAATCAACGCGGACATGACATCGCTTTCAGATCGGGTGATGGCAGAGGAATGAGACATGATGAAAAAATCCATAGTAAGCACATTATTGCTGGCCATGGCACTGGCTTCGGGCTGCAATACGACCCCGACACAGGATGGTGCCATTCTGGGCGGCGCACTCGGTGCGGGACTGGGTGCCGTTATAGGCCATCAATCCGGTCGCCAGGGCGAAGGTGCGCTCATTGGCGCGGGTGTTGGTGCGCTGACGGGGGCCATCGTGGGTGACCAGGTGGACGAATCACGCAATCGAAACTACCCGCAGAATCGTGCTACCCATCCCCAACCCACAGCACAGCCCACGCGCACGCAAAACGGTCACTACGATATTCGTATCGTGCGCACGCCTTCGGGCGAAACCTATGAAGAGCGCGTGTGGGTGCCCTATAATTAGAGACGCTGTTCTATAGGCGATGTCTGCCAAGGTGAGCTTTGCCTGCAACCCAAGACCGTCATTCCCGCGAACGCGGGGAACCAGTGGTGTTACGATGTGCTCCTGTCGCGTTCTGGATTCCCACTTTCGTGGGAATGACGTGAGCTTATCGCGGTTTTTGCAGAGCAAGGCACGAAGCGAGGCATTACATTGGATAAGTCCATTCTTTCCCAACGCCATTGGCGCACCATCGGCTTGGTTACGCTGGCCGCGTGTGGTCTCATGGCCTGGTACGGCTCCCGGCCCGGTTTCAACGAGTATGGACGGAACGTCCTGGTGGCCTATTGGGGCTTTTTTTTCCTGTTTCTCCTCGTGACCCTCTATATGGTCCTGCTCGACTTCCGTTTCATTCGGATGGAGTTCAAGATGGGGGAGCGGGCACTCTTCGAGGATACGCTGGGGAGCGAGGACTTTCGCAAGAATCTGCGGGCAGCACAGAATGACCCCGAGGAATCATCCGGGCGCGAATAAGATGATTACGTTGGGTGCCACCCTCACGCGGAGGAGCGAAGCGGGGGAGCTTGCGGGTGCAGGTCAGTTGAACAAGCGTCACGCCATCACAAATAGCTGGATGAGACATCCGACACACGTTTTCGGTCTACACGGTGGGTCAATAGAATTTCCGCGAACTCGCACCCGCAAACTTAGCCGGGAACCGGCTTCGTGTGAGGGTGGCACCCTTACAGGTAGTCCGTGAATGCTCAGCGACCTCCCGAAGGGCATTGGTGATTAAGAGGGACGTAAGCGACGCAAAGGACACGGGGGACGATATTGCAAGCGTGCCACGGTCAGGAGGTCGGGTTTTCCTACCCGACACAAGGTGCGCCTGGTGCCCGCCGAGGTTCGGGGGGGATGCAAGCGTGCCACGGAGGTTTTGCAGGCGTTGCGTTTCCCCTGTTGTGGACGGAGAAACACCGCACGCCTGTTTCGCTGCCCCGGATTGTTGTGCTATTATTTCTCTTCGGATACCGTTTCGGTATTCAACGTGAAGCGGGGGGACTCATCGTGTCCCCAAAAAATCGGCGCCCATCAACAAACGCCATGCGCCTTGGGAAGATCGTCATGAAAAAGACTGAAACCATCTACCTTGTTTCCAACGGGGACTTTCGCGATTCGGCCTGTGAAGTCTGCTGGCCCATGCAGGATGACACCCTGAAGCAGGTGCAGAAGGCCTTCAAGAAACTCGGTTACAAGACCCAGGTGGT
>JAJRPE010000533.1 GCA_024280935.1 Candidatus Hydrogenedentota bacterium | reverse complement strand
GTGGAGAATTAGTGTCATGCGCATTAACAGGGTCAAGAGGTGGCTTCGAGCTTCAGGGACTGACGCGGACCATGCCCCTCAGAGACACGGGAAGAGCGTGGTTTCACATACCGAATCTCACAAAAACGAGGGCCACTTCAAGGTCCGTGGCTGTCCCGTTGTTTGTGAAGAAGGCGACGGTGCTTTTGCGAACGACGGGACACCCACGCCCGATCAAGGTGCCTACCGACGCGCCGAGACGGTTTGCGAGTTTTCGTGCGAAAAAAGTTGCATTGCGGTTTTTTGGGCGCGTCAGTCCCTGGGACTGACGCGGACCATGCCCCTCCGGTATACGGGGAGAGCGCGGTTTTACATGCCGAACCTCGTGAAAACGAGGGCCACTTTGAGGTCCGTGGCTGTCCCGTTGTTTGTGAAGAAATCGACGGTGCTTTTCCAAACTACGGGACAGCCACGGCCGGGCAGGGCATCGTTATCTTTTCGTCGATCTCGTCGGAGCGCACGTTTCCAAGGCTTCCGCGAAGCGTTCTTGGCCGCGTCAGTCCCTGAACAGCGCCGAGCCAATCCAAGCGTGGCGCGAAGCACTTCATGGGCATCGTGATGGCATTTCAATTTCTTTCCGTTGAATGGCACGATATCCTGCCCTCGACCAATAGCTGCCTCGTGGAGCGTGTGAAGGCGGCGCCCGATACCCCTCCGGGAACGGTCATCGCCGCCCGCGAACAGACGGCGGGCCGGGGTCGCCAGCAGCGTAGCTGGATCACCCAACCCAGGCAAAACCTTACCTTTTCCTTCCTGTGGAATACGCCCGTGCCCAGGGACCATCTGCCGGCCATGGCCCAAGCCATATCCGTCGGAATCGCGCAGATGTTAGAGGGGCAGGGGCTGCGCCCGACCATCAAATGGCCCAACGACGTGCTGGTCAACGGGAAAAAGATTGGCGGCATCTTGTGCGAGCGGGTAAATACCGGCGATCCTGCCCAGACGACCATCGTTGCCGGGATTGGTCTCAACGTCAACATGGATGCGGAAGCCGCCGCCCGTATCGACCAGCCCGCCACCTCACTGGCCATTGAGACGGGACATTCCTATTCCACCGACGATATCTTGGTTGCTCTCTTGGACACCTTGCCCGCACCACTTGCATCCTGGGCAACCGAGGGGTTTGCAGGAGTACGAACGGCCTACGTCCATTTCAGTTTCACGCCCGGCGCGACCCTGCACGTCCGCGATGGGGCGCGGCACGTCGAAGGTGCGTTTCTGGGATTTGACGACGATGGCGCGCTGCTGATCGAAACGAAGGAGGAGGGTATCAGGACCCTCTATTCCGGCGATGTGCTATTGGAGGTATCGGACAGCTAAGGGTCTTCGCCACGGGTGTCCTCTTGATAGACTTTCAATAGCGCCTATGTGCAACCCAATCATACTATGCGGGAAAATTTCCATTGTCGCAGGGAATCCTCTTACGCCCTTTCAGGGCTATTTTATGGTGGGTCATTTTACCCAGGGCGTTGCCCTGGGCTAACCTATTGAGCCCCTTCGGGGCGTAGGCCTGCGCATCTGTTTGCTACATCTATATTGCTTCGGAAATTCATGAAAGAGTAAAGCGCACGTCGATCAACGTTGGAGAGGTTATTTCGAGCAGATTTTCCAAGTTAAGGGCGCGGTTCTTATAATACCGCACCGCCGAGGTTAATTCACCGTGCGGTTTCTTTTTGAATAATGTGGAACGAATAGCGCGGGCTTTCAGCCCTTGACAGTGATGGGGCCTTTAGCCATGGGCCTACGGCCCATGCTGATATAAATTCGGGCCGTTGGCCCTGTTCCTGCATCGGCGTCAACTCTTGAGCGCCAAAGGCGCGTTTCATACCAGCCTGGGCCTACGGCCCAGGAAAAATTCGCAGGAATTTGAACAAGGCTGAAAGCCCGATCCATTCTTCTTCTACCAAGCGTGCCATACACTAATGTTTTTAACAGACGGGAGACATACAAAGCGGTAATAGGAGAACTGCACCCCAAGTTAGTGCCAAGTGAGATTTTCGCGACCATCATCGGGTTTTCCGAAGCACCGAAAGCGAATCGGGCGAATTCCGTTACGGGCCGCGATTCGTCCGCGAGTCCCATCCCTGCTATACTGGATTTCAGGCAAGTACAGGGAGTCCACGATGAGCAGCATGAAATCCAGCCATAGCCTCGGCCCGCCCCCTTCCCGGCGGGAGGCCCTGCGCACCTTCGCCAATGGATTTGGAATGCTTGGTCTCGCAGGCGTTCTGGGCACGGGAACCGCCAGCGCTCTGACGCTCCCGGCAGGCCAACGCATACCCAAGGCCAAACGGGTTATCTTCTTATTTATGGCGGGTGGGCCATCCCACGTGGACCTCTTCGACCCGAAGCCCCGGCTTCGTGCGGAGAACGGGAAGCCCCTGCCGTTTGCAAAGCCCGCGTTGCACCGCACCAAGACGGGCAATCTGCTGGGGTCGCCCTGGGATTTTGCGCGCCATGGCGAATCGGGCATGGAGATCAGCGAACTCCTGCCAAACCTTGCCACCTGCGCGGATGACCTATGTGTTATACGGTCCATGGTGGCCGACAACATCAATCACAACGGCGCGTGTCTGCAAATGAACACAGGGGAGCAATCGTTTTCGCGTCCGAGTTGGGGTTCCTGGATGCTTTACGGCTTGGGCACCGAAAACCAGAACCTGCCGGGGTATGTGGTGTTGAGTCCTGCCCAACCGGCCCAGGGCGCACCGTTGTGGAGTTCGAGCTTTCTGCCGGCTTCTTACCAAGGGACCCTCGTTGCTGATCTCGAAAACCCCATTGCGAACCTTGCCAATGCGCAGTCTGCCGGGGGCAAACAACGTGCGCAGTTGGATGCCCTGAAGGCCATCAATCGGAAGCACGCAGAAGCGCGGAGCCGGGACAGCCGACTGGATGCCCGCATCGAATCCTTTGAGCTTGCCTATCGCATGCAGACCGAGGCCCCAGAGGCCTTTGGTGTCGAGGGCGAATCCAAAGCGACCCATACGCTCTACGGTCTCGACGACCCCGTTACGGAAATATTCGGGAAGCAGTGCCTCATGGCGCGGCGTCTGGCCGAGCGTGGGGTGCGCTGCATACAGGTCTACCACACCCAGACTTCCAAGCGGAAGAGTTGCCAGCTCTGGGACCAGCACGGCGGCTTGCGCAAAGAACTTGCGATGAACTGCGCCTCTACCGACAAGCCTGTCGCGGGTCTCCTGAAGGATCTCAAGGCACGGGGTCTCCTGGACGATACCCTCGTTGTGTGGGGCGGTGAATTTGGTCGATCGCCCACGGCGCAGGGGGACAACGGCCGCGAGCACCATCCATTCGGCTTCACCATGTGGATGGCGGGCGGCGGTGTGCGCGGCGGCATGACCTACGGTGCAACGGACGATTACGGTTGGCACGCGGTCGACAAGCCTGTCCATATCCATGATCTCCACGCCACAATGCTCCACCTCATGGGAATTAACCATGAGGAACTCACTTACCGCTACGCGGGGCGCGACTACCGGCTTACGGATGTCTACGGTAATATCGTCCACGACATAATCGCGTAGCGAACGAAGTGAGAATTGGCGGAGGGGGCTTTGCAGGGATTGAAGCGCTGCTTCGGGGCTGGCGGGTAATTCTCGAAAGCATAGAAGTGTGGAGCGTGCAAAAAAACGCCCGAAGCGTAGTTGCTCCGGGCGTTGGTGTTGTCTTTTGATGCTCACCATGATGATGGCGAGGCTACGACAATCAAGTGTTGCCTTTGCGGTGTTTCTTCTTTCCTTTTTTGGGCTTGCGAAGCTCGGGGCGTTTCTTGTCGCCCTGGCCATCGGGCTTTCCACCGAAACTTTTTCCGCCGTGGGGCTTGCCACCAAAGCTTTTTCCCTTGCCGCCATGACGGGGGGGGGCACCCTTGTTGCCCCGTCCGCGTTTGAAGAACTTGTCGGGGCTGGGGCCGTCACCGCTGTCGTCGCGCTTGATGCGCATGGGCTGCCCCGCGACCCACACATCTTGAAGAAGCTCGAAGATTTCTTTGGGCATCTGGGGCAGGACCACGACGCTGTGGTGTTCCTGGATGTCGATGGCACCGATGAATTTGCTTTCGAGGCCCGCTTCGTTCGCAATGGCACCCACGATATTGCCGGGCTTCACGCCATGCTTGTGGCCCACTTCGATGCGGAAGCGCTCCATACCCTCGGCGAGGGGTTCATTCTCTCTTTTTCGTCCCCGTTCCCGCTGGGGCGTCCTTGGATTCTTGCGCTCCCGGGGATCCCAGGTGCTGTTGCGGTCATCCCGTTGGCGCTTCTCCGGTTTGGGACGGTCCTTGAGGAGCAAGGGTTCGCTTCCTTGAGCGAGTTGTGCCAGCGCGGCGGCGATTTCGATGGCGGGAACGTTGTGTTCGGCCAGATATTGCTCGACGATATCCTCATAGAGTTTCAGGTTCTTGTTGGCGAGGGTATCGGTTATTTTCTGCTTGAATTGGGCGATGCGTTTGTCGTTGATGTGCTCGGTGGACGGCATCTCCAGGAGCGAAATCTTCTGGCGTGTGGCCTTTTCGATAGCGAAGAGCAGTCGCTTTTCGCGGGGGGTGACGAAGAGGATTGCTTCGCCCGTGCGGCCCGCGCGACCGGTGCGGCCAATACGGTGGATATAGGGCTCCGTGTCGGTGGGAATGTCGTAGTTGATGACGTGGGTGATGCGGAGGACATCGAGGCCGCGGGCGGCCACATCGGTGGCGACGAGAATATCCAAATCGCCGTTGCGCAGCCGAGTGATGGTCCGTTCCCGTTGGTTTTGGGCGATGTCGCCATTCAAAGCCGATGCCGCATAGCCCCGCGCATTGAGCTTCTCCACGAGTTCGACGGTCGCGGTTTTTGTGCGAACGAAAATAAGGACGGCATCGAAGGTTTCTGCTTCGAGGATTCGGGTGAGGGCATCCAGCTTGTGGTGGTGGCTTACCATCCAATAGCGCTGGTTGATGGTCTCCGCCGTGGAGGTGCGCACCTTGATCGCAATGATTTCGGGGTTTCGCATGTGCGCTTCGGCCACCCGCTGCACTTCTCGGGGCATGGTGGCGGAAAAGAGGGCAATCTGACGGTCCGAGGGGCTTTGCTCCAGGATCCATTTTACGTCTTCAAAGAAACCCATGCGAAGCATCTCATCCGCTTCGTCGAGGACCAGCGTACTGAGGTTTTCCAAGTTGAGCGTGCCCCGCCGCATATGATCCATGACGCGGCCCGGCGTGCCCACCACCACATGGACGCCGCGCTGGAGTGCCCGGAGTTGCCCGGCGTAGGGCGTGCCGCCATAGATGGGCAATACATGGAGTCCCTTCATATGGGAGGCATACTTTTGGAAGGCTTCGGCCACCTGAATGGCGAGTTCTCGGGTGGGCACCAGGATCAGGGCCTGGGGGAGCTTCTGAGCCAACTCAACATGGCAGAGAATCGGCAGGGCAAAGGCCGCCGTTTTTCCCGTGCCTGTCTGGGCTTGCCCCAGGACATCTTTTCCCTTCAGCAGCGGGGGGATGGTTTCCGCCTGAATGGGGGAAGGGGTCTCGTAGCCAATATCTTCCAGGGCTTTGAGGGCGGATTTGCTAAGACCCAGATCGGTGAAGCGAACGGGTTCAGGGACTTCGGGGGATTCGGTAGACATAGGTATTTCCTGTGCGTGCGTGGTAATGAGCGATATTTCCGCCAGTCGCGATGGGTCATTCGTAGTGCAGACGATAGCGGCCCAACGGTACATTCCGGGGAAAGAGGCACAGAAACTGTATTGACACATGAACGGCGCGGCGGCGCTACAGAGAGGCGTGCCCAAGGTGAAGTTGGTTACACGGTGTCCGGGGAGTACAGACCGAGTGTAGCACAAAAGGGGGGGGACTTGCCCGTTTTTGGGGTTGCAATCCATATACTGTGTGGCGCGGACTCGTTTCAGAGTAGGGATACTGGTCTGACAGGGGGGGCGTTTCGGTATGATGGTGACGCTATGCCCCTGAATAGTCAGGGAGGTCGGCACTTGACGAGGTCATGAATGAACGCACTTTTTCCCTTTAACGGCTTGATGCACCTTGCCGACGACCAATTGCTGCCCGCGATGAATTGCTGTCCGTTGTGTCGTGGCCAGAAACGTCGCCTTGCGGCGTGGGTGCAGCGCAATCCAGAGGTGTCCCTGCTTCAGTGCGCCCATTGCCGCGCTGCCAGTGTTTCGCGTATGCCTTCGCAAGATGCGCTGGCTGCGCTGTACAGGGATTTCTACGATGGTGAGGCGCACTCTGATACCGCTTCCCATATTACTTTCGGTGATGTCAACCGCTTTGGAAACCATTTGATACGTCATTTTGCCCCTCTGGCTAACCGTGAAACATTGCGGATACTGGATTTCGGGGGGGGCGACGGAACGGTTGCCCTGAATGTCGCAGAGAAATTTTCAGGACTTGGGGTGGAGAATATTGCGGTATGCATCGTTGACTACCATGAGGAACCTGCAAAGAGCAGCGATTCGCGCATTGAGGTGACTCGTGCAGACACCCTGAATGAGGTGGAGGCGTTCTTCTTTGACATCGTTATCGCAAGCGGGGTCATTGAGCACGTGCCGAATCCGCTGGAAACGCTTAGCGCCTTGTTGGCCCGCTTGAAGAAGAGCGGGTACTTTTACGCACGCACGCCCCACGTGCTCCCGTATATGCGTCTCAGCGGGAAAAATGCGGTACCCTGGTTCTTTCCTTTTCCCGCCCATCTCCACGACCTCGGCCAATACTTTTGGGAGTATTGTTTCGCCCATCTCCTGCCTGAATCGGGTTGCCACATCGTGCGCTCTCGACCCGCTATTGTCCAGTCTTCCTTTGGAGAAAACTGGAAAGTGGCCCTGGCCTCCCATCTCGCGAAAGCTCCGTGGCACGTCTTGGGGAAATACTACCCCTACGTTGGCGGCTGGGAAGTGCTGGCAAGAAAGGGGGAGGGCCTTTGCGTGCCAAACGAGAAAACAAGGAAATCATCAGGTGGCGAGGGTTAAGGACCATAAACCTTGGTTGTGGCCCGGCACCTTTGGCAGGTAATGAGAAAAGGACCCCGAGCACGGCGGCACGGGGTCCTTTGTCGAGGCGTTCTTATTACGTGGTTTACTTGGCGCTCAAATCGCGATAAAGGATGTCTTTTGCTTCCACGAGCATGCCATCGTTGTGGCACTGGAGGGCGATAAATCCTTTTTTGTACTCTTCATCTTCGTAGGTCATGACGAGTTCGTCTTTTACCCAGATTTGGATTTTTTTACCCACAGCTTTCACGCGCATGGCAAACCACTCGCCGTCTTTCGCAAGATTCTTAGTGGCTTCGCCTGTGGGGGAGCCGGGTTTCCAGAGCCAGCCGGTGAAGGCATCCTGGCTGTTGCAGATCTGCGCTTCGTAGCCCTTGGGGTAACCGTCCGGGTTGTCTTCTGGCGGGTTGGCTCGGAAATAGAGGCCACTGTTGGCGCCCTTCTCCAAGGCGGTGATCTTGAACATGCCCTTCACTTCGAGGTCGGTCAACTCGGTGTTGCCATAAATATGGCCTTGGCCGCCGGGAGATTTGCCAGTCAATACGCCGTCAATGACTTCCCAGGTGGCGGCACCGCGTTGGGTCAGGCCGTCGAGATTCTTGCCGTTGAAGAAGGGCATCCACATCGCCCCCATCTTCTTGTGGTCTGAACCGGCATCAGGGGCGGGTGTGGACTCCGCTGGTTCAGGATCAGGCGTTGGGGCTTCGGTGGGGTTGCAGGCGGACAAGGCCAAGCCGACGATAGCGGCCAGTGCGAGAGTGTGTAGTGTCTTCATGGTGTTCCTCTTCCTCATTGTTTCTGGTTTGGGCTTCGGTGGACTGCACGAAAATACGTGGGGCAGACAGATGAAGTGTACGCCTCAACGGCGCGGGGTGACAAGCAGAAAATGTCGGGGAAAATGTCGGAGAGGTAAAGCCCTGTTTTTATGAAGAGGACGTGCAATGAGGCCCGGTGCAGCGACCGATTCGCTAAGGCTAAGCCTTGAACCGAAAGGCGTAATTCCATTAGGGTAGCTGCGTGTTCAACGTGGGTATAACTTATGCTGAAGCTTAGACTTGGCCAAACTTCGTTGTGTTTGAGGGCCAGGCTGGTGTTTCGTGCAATTTGCCTGGTGCTGCCGTGTTTCCTTGTCTTTGGTCCGCTGAAGACGGTTGCACAGAAAGAAAACGAGGGCGATGTTACAGGGCCTCGGCGGCCCAATATCGTTATCTTTCTTATCGATACCTTGCGTGCGGACCGATTGGGTGTTTACGGCTATGAAAGACCGACCTCCCCGAACATAGATGCCTTGGCCGAGGAGGGGGTGTGTTTCACCCGCGCCGATTCCGCAGCCCCGTGGACTCTGCCTTCGGTTGTCTCCATGATGACGTCGAAATATCCGGTGGAGCACCAGGTTATCACGGATGGTCGGGAAATCCGTGCATCGGATCCGGTGCTTGCGGAGCGTTTGAAGGTCTTGGGGTATGCCACAGCATCTTTTTATGCCAACCAATATGCGGGTGACGCCAGCGGCATGACGCGTGGCTTTGATCACGCGGAGCTTGTTACCCATACCGGTGGATACCAGGTTCGGAAGTTTCTCGACGGGCGGAAACGGGATAAGCCCTTCTTGCTCTATATCCACAACGTAGAGCCCCATAATCCTTTTGAGCTGCGTGTAGACAAGCAGTATATAGCGCCTTTTGGCGAAGTCGATTTTTCCAATCGCCTGAAAGTACTGGATCTCTATATTGCCTATCGCGCGGCAACGCGGATTCCGAAAGACGGCGGGGAGGATACATCCGACAGACAGGCCGACATGCTGAAAGAGTTGCGTGCGCTGAAGGCGGACACAATTGATACGCTTTATGATGCTTCTGTCCGGCTTGCTGACGAGCGGGTGGGGGAGGTGGTCGCTGCGCTGCGGGAAGCCGGCGACTGGGACAATACCTTGTTCTTGTTGGTGTCGGATCATGGCGAAGAGATGGGGGAGCACGGTGGTTGGCAGCATGACCAGTCGGTATATCCAGAATTGGTCCATGTGCCATTCATCCTTCGATTTCCCGGAAATCGCTTTGGCGGGCAACGCCGTGATGAGCCGGTGACGCTGGTTGATGTCATGCCGACCCTGTTGGACTGGCTGGGCGATTCGGATTGGACGGAGGGCCTCAGCGGAATTTCCCAGATTCCCAGCATATCGGGTGATGTTGCTGCCCGTGCCCGGTTCGAGCGGGAAATTCGTCACACCGCGCAGCGCGTCAATGTGAAGAAATACTATCGGCCATTCAAGGAAGGGCGGGGTGATGTGAATGCCGTCATGCACCAGGGGCCTTGGAAAGCGATTTGGAATGCGGAATTGAGCACGCTGGAGCTTTACAACGTGCTAGACGACCCAGGAAACAGGCACAATGTGGCCCCTGAGCACCCTGTGCTGGTTGCGGAATTTCGGTCAGCGGTCCAATCGCGTTTTGGTAGCTTGGCAATCGAAGGCTTTCAGGCACCCGGCGGTACCTGGGAGTTGACGCCCGACCAGATTGAAAACCTCAAGACATTGGGGTATTTGTAGTCGGCGGGGGGGCGGGAAGTCGTAGACAGGGCGATAGCGTCGGACTACCTTGGCGGGCTGGGGCCTACTGTTATTCGTCGTAACGCTGTTGCTTCTCGGTGTGGGTTGCTGTGGGACATGCCGCCGTCGATATCACAACGAAACCGAGCTATTCCTTTCCACGGGTGGCTCCTGCTTCGCGCCGACGCACGAACCCGTCAGGAATTGTTGAAACTCGCCTTTTGGGGATCGCGCGGCACGACTGGAATTCCAGATTCGTAGTGTTACGAGCCACTGCGGGTGCCACGGACAAGGGGCGGTAGCCCTTGCCCGTGAGAGGACGCTCCTGCCAACAAGGCCGGGTAGGTTTTCTTCGTTTCCATGCTTGTCACACGGGCAAGCCCTGCGGGGCTTGACCGTGGCACCCGTAGCCGTTTTTACAGGGTCGATGTGGAATGAAAAAATACCGGAAGGGCGTGAACGTTTACCGAGATTCATGAACCAAGTGCAACGCTTTGATATCCGCCGGAGAGCTTAGGCGGTAGGCTCGGGTTCGGCGACGGGCTGTTCCACTTCGGGCGTGGTCTCGTCGTTGTCTTCCCCATCCGTGTGCTCTTCTTCGTTGGAGGCACCGTTGTTGCTGTCGTCATCTTTTGCGTCTGGAGCGGGGGCGTCGGCGCTGTTTTCGGCGGATCTGGCTTCGCTGTCGCCCTCCGTGTCGGATTTTGTCGCTTCCGGTGAAAGTGCTTCCACACTGGTCGTTGCTTCGGCCTCCGTCGTTTCCGGCGAAGCTTCTTCCGTGTTGGCTGGGCTGGCATCGCTGTTGTCGGGCGCTGCATCCGGGACGGTGGTTTTCTCCTCACTGCCACTGGGCTCGGCTGAAGCCGAACCCGGCACGGGGAAGTCGTAGACAGGGCGATAGCGACGTACCACCTTGGGGGGCTGGGCTTCGAGGGCGGGTTCCCACGTTTCGCGGGTCTCCTCCAGGTAACTTCGGAGGTATACCTGGGCCGTCAAAACGGTGTGTTGCGTTGCGGCTACGAAGGTAGTTTTCCAACTGCCCTGATTGATGACCCCGTAGAGCTGGCCGCGATCTTCAAGAAAGCGCTCCAGACCAAGTTCAGGATCCGCCGTGCCATAGGCCCGCAGGAATTCTTCGGGCGATAGTTCGCCGACGATTGTTTGCCAATAATATTGATTTGTCATGGGCGCATTCTAGCAGATGATGCGGAGCAAGCAACAGGACTTGGGAATCTGACCAGATTAATGTTGCTAAGTTCTCAGCGAGGCGAGGCATTGATGCCTGAAAGCGTCGTGCTTGTTCGTTCTCAATCACACGCTACACTGGCGCATTCAGAATTTGGCCTGAAAGGCCTGAACAGGTTAGCCCAGGGCAACGCCCTGGGTATCGGGTTCATCCCCCACCTTCGCCCTGAAAGGGCATCATAGCACGCCCTCGCATCCCTGTTGTGCCCTTTCAGGGCGTTTCATTTTGTCATGCCAACAACCCAGGGCGTTGCCCTGGGCTAACCTATTGAGCCCCTTCGGGGCGGCCTACCCGGGGCGATATCGCTTCGGAAGTGGGTGGACGAATTAGGCACACTCCAATTAAACTTGGCAAAGTAATTTCGATCAAATCCCTTGGGCCATAATTCTCTGAAAACGCTCCGGTGAAGCCTCTGTACAAAGTTGGATGGATGGCGTAAAGTAGCCACAGAGGGACTGACTTGCACTCTTCGGAGTTTGATGGTAGTATATATCGCAAGGTATCGATACTACAATTAGTTGCGGCGCAGAATAATAATCCTCGTTGACCATGGGTGCGTGGAAGGAATATGTCATGAAGCTGAGTGAATCTGTTACCCGAATCTCGCTGGACCGGCCCCGAATGATCGCGGTCGGAATACTGGCCTTATGTGTGGTCATCGGTCTGACCGCACTGCTGCCCTCGGTTTGGCCGGCATCCTTTCCGGCGCTTAACGGCGTGCGGGTGGATACGGACCCGGAGAACATGTTGAGTTCGACGGAGGCGGTGCGGGTATTTCACGATGACATGAAGCGTGTTTTCTCCCTGAACGATATCGTGGTCCTAGGGGTGGTGAATGAAAGCGATCCCGAGGGGGTCTTCAACCCGGAATCGCTTCGCAAGATCTATGACCTGACCCAATACGCCCTGACCCTGCACGGTGATGTGATCGGGCAGGAGGATCCCCAGGCGGGGGTTATTCGTGCGGATGTCCTCGCTCCCTCTACGGTAGACAACATCGAGCAGGGCGGTCCTGGGGTGGTGCGCTTTGAATGGCTCATGGCATCGCCGCCAACAAGCGAGGCTGACGCGGTGGCCGTGCGGGACAAGGCCCGGCGCATTCCCTTTCTGGACGGCACCCTGCTTTCGGAAAGCGGCAAGGCCCTGTGCCTTTATCTGCCCCTGACTTCGAAGGACCTCAGCTACAGCGTCTACATGAAGCTGCGCGAGAAGATTGCGGGGATGGAGGGGGAGGAGCGCTTCTTTATCACCGGCCTGCCGGTGGCCAATGACACCTTCGGGCACCAGATGTTTGTGCAGATGGCGATCTCGGCGCCCATGGCCATGGTGGTTATTTTTCTGTTGATGCTGCTGTTCTTTCGCAAGCTGGTGCTTATCGTATCGCCCATGATCATCGCCATGGCCGCCGTCATTTGCACGATGGGCCTGCTGGTGGCGACGGGCAACACGATTCACATCATGAGTTCCATGATTCCAATTTTCATTATGCCCATTGCGGTGCTGGATTCGATCCATATCCTGTCGGAGTTCTTTGACCGCTATCAGCAAACCCGTGATCGGCGCAAGACCATGCTTTCGGTGATGGAGAGTCTCTCCGCGCCCATGCTGTACACGTCCCTCACTTCTTCGGCGGGCTTTGCCTCCTTGGCGCTCACGCCGATTCCGCCCGTGCAGATCTTTGGCCTTTTCGTGGCTTTTGGAATCATGCTGGCATGGTTCTTTACCATTACCTTTATCCCGGCCTACGTGATGTTTATCCCGGAGAAGCGCCTGGAGAACTTCGGCATGGCGGACATGTCGGCAGAGGAGGGCCGGGAAGACCGAAGCCTGGTTGGCCGTTTCCTTCACCTGATGGGCTATTTTACCTTTCGCCATGCGAAAAGCGTGGTGGTCCTTTCGGTCGTGGTGCTGGTTTTGTCGGTCGTGGGCATGGGCCGGATTCGGATCAACGACAACCCCACGAACTGGTTCAAGTATTCCCATCCGATTCGCGTCGCTGACCGGGTGTTGAATGAGCACTTCGGCGGCACCTATATGGCCTACTTGGTCTTGCGCGCCCCAGGAGAAACAGCGGCATCGGCCCTGAGGGGTGTGGAAGAACCCGCCGGGGCATCCTTGACCGCGCCCGCCGTGCCTGCACTTCCTGCGGGCCTGGGTGGTCCTGCGGAGCCAACCCTTCCCGCAGGGTTGGGCGGGAGCACGTCCGTACTTGCCCCTGAGATTGTGGTGGAGGCCGCTTCCATGAAGGAGGAGGTCTTCAAGGATCCGGCAGTGCTTCGCTACATGCGCGGTTTGCAGGAACACCTGTTGACCACGGGCGTGGTGGGCAAGTCAAACTCCCTGGCCGATATTGTGAAGACGGTACACCGGGAGTTGATCGACGGTACCGAGGAAAACTTTCGGATTCCCGACAGCGCCGCCGCTGTGGCCCAGTGCCTGATGCAGTACCAGAGCAGCCACCGGCCAGACGACCTGTGGCATATGGTAACGCCCGACTACCGCCAGACGAGTCTGTGGGTGCAGCTTCGCAGCGGGAACAATACCGACATGACCCGTGTGGTCCAGGCGGTGGAGGACTACTTCGCTGAGAACCCGCCGCCGAAAGACCTGGAACACCAGTGGTTTGGTCTTTCCTACATTAACGTGGTCTGGCAGCAGAAGATGGTGGCCGGGATGCTCCAGGCATTCCTGGGGAGTTTTCTGGTGGTCCTGCTCATGATGATTATCCTCTTCCGCTCGGCGCTTTGGGGCTTCCTCTCCATGATTCCCCTGACCCTGACCATTGCCCTCATCTATGGGGTGGTCGGTTTCATCGGAAAAGACTATGACATGCCGGTGGCGGTGCTCTCTTCGTTGACGCTGGGCCTGGCGGTGGATTTCGCCATCCACTTCCTCGTGCGAACCCGTGCCCTCTATGAGAAGTATGGTTCGTGGGATGCCTGCCACGACCATGTCTTTGGCGAACCGGCCCGTGCCATAACACGCAACGTGGTGGTGATCGCCGTTGGTTTTACGCCGCTTTTGCTTGCGCCCTTGCTTCCCTATGTTACCGTGGGCGTGTTTCTCGCCGCTATCTTGTTTGTATCGGGTTTGGCGACCCTGTTGCTGCTTCCGTCGCTCATTCGCCTGCTGGAACCTTATTTGTTTCCCGCTACCGCCCAGTGTGCGTTGGGGTGCCGGTTTTCCACCAGTTTCATCGCCGGTGTTGTGGCGATTGCCCTGGTGGCCGTGAACATACATCAATTCCTCGAAGTGAGCTGGTCCCATATTGGGATCGGCAGTCTGGTGCTCGTGGTCATCGTGGCCGTGATGAGTTTCATTATTTCACGACGGGCCTCGTGCAATACGGACGCAACGTCGCAATAAAGGCGGGAATGCCTTGGACAATCTGTAAGGAGCGATAGGATGAATCGAAAAAAACTGAGTATTCTAGTGGGTGTTGTCGGGGCGCTGGGCCTTCTTATGCCGGTTTTCGCGCAAGAGGTCCCAAGTGTCGATGAAATCGTGCGCAAGGCCAATCACATGGCCTACTATCAGGGCCAGGATGGCCGTGCCCGGGTCACAATGACGGTCAAAGACAAACAAGGCCGGACGCGCACGAAGGCCTTCAGTATCCTTAGGATGGATACGGATGATCAGGACCGGGAGCAGAAGTTCTATGTCTATTTTCATGAGCCGTCCGACGAGCGGGGCACGGTCTTCATGGTGCATAAGCACGTGGGCAAGGATGATGACCGCTGGCTCTACCTCCCCGCGCTCGATTTGGTAAAGCAGATCGCAGCCAGTGATGAGCGCACCAGTTTTGTGGGCTCGAATTTCTTCTACGAAGATGTTTCCGGTCGGGGTGTCGATGAGGACACCCATGAATTGGTGGAGACCACCGCCACGGCCTACGTCTTGAAGAATACGCCGAAGGACACGAGCGCGGTGGAATTCGATTCCTATACCATGTACGTCGACAAGAACTTCTTCATTCCCTTTGAGATTCGTTTTGAAAAGGGCGGAACCGTCTATCGCATTGCGAAGGTGCTTGGCGTAAAAGACGTCACCGGTCCCGATGGCACCGTTTATAAGACGGTGACGAAGTCCCAGATGATTGACGTGGAATCCGGTGGCTCCACCCAACTCGACTACAGCACCGTCGAGTATGACGTGGGACTGACCGAGGAGTTATTCACGGAGCGTTACCTCCGCAAACCGCCCCAAGAGTATTTGAAGTAACGCTGTACGTGCCGCCCTTGGGGCTAACCGGGAGATGGAATGATTGGGAGCGCAGGCGGCCCGCCTGCTGATGGCGCAAGCCATCACACAACGGTTTTCACCGCCTTGCGGCGTGCAGGCGGGCCGCCTGCGCTCCCAATCATTACCGATTTTTATAGATGTGGTGAGGTTGCCTGCAAACGGTTCGCGTGAAAGGGATACTACAAATGAACAGACCAACGCACACGGGACGAACCAACCGGCGATCGCGTCTCTGGGCCGTAGCCCTGTGCATAGGCTGTTTCAGCGGCTTGGCCCTCGCCCAAGAGGAACCCGCCCTACCGCCTGGACTGGGTCCAGCACCCGACGCACCCGCGCTGCCACCGGGCTTGGGAGCTGCGGACGATGGTCCAGGCCTGCCGCCGGGGCTTGGTGGGGACACCCCGCCGGGGTCCACCGAGGGGGATTCTGATGCGCCGCTTCGGCTGACGGACCGGCTTCCCGATTGGCTCCATGGTTTCTGGGAAACCCGCGTTGGTATGCGGACGCACAACGATCCCCAACAGCCGGGTGATTTGAGTATCGGGGAAACCCGGTTGCAGTTGGCGGGTAAAAAATTCTGGGGTGACACGGCCTTGGAAATAACTGCGGATATATACGGTGACGTGGTTACGGAAGAGACCGAATTCGACTTGCGCCAGTTCCGCTTGACCTTCTCTCCCGTGGACTCGGTGGATGTTCGCGTGGGCCGCCAGGTATTGACTTGGGGCACCGGTGACCTGCTTTTTATCAACGACCTCTTTCCCAAGGATTGGCAATCCTTTTTTCTCGGGCGCGATCAGGAATATCTCAAGGCGCCCTCCGATGCCATTAAGGTGGGGTGGTACCCGAAGGGATTCAACCTGGAAGTGGTCTACACGCCGCGCTTCGACCGCGACCGGTTTATCCGAGGCGAACGGGTGACTTACTTCAATCCCCTCTTTGGGCCGTCGGGCCGGGACCGGCAGGTGCAGACCAGCCCGCCGAACGACTGGTTCCAGGATGACGAAATTGCCCTGCGGCTCTATCGGCGCGTGAATCGTTTTGAAGTGGCCCTCTACGCCTATCGAGGGTATTGGAAAAGCCCGGCAGGCCAGACCTTTGTGCCCTTTGAAGCGACCCACCCGCGCTTGAATGTCTATGGTGCCAGTGCGCGCGGTCCGGTGGGGAAGGGGTTGTTGAACCTGGAATTGGGTTACTACGATTCGCAGGACGACTCCGATGGCTCGAAGTTCGGCGTAAACAACAGCGAATTTAGATTCCTCATCGGCTATGAGCAGGAATTGGCCAAGGAGTTTACGGGGTCCGTACAGTATTACGTGGAACACATGATGGACTACGACAACTACGCCCGCTCTGTGTTCTTTAAGGTGTTTCCCAAGCGCGACGAAGACCGCCATCTATTCACGCTCCGCTTCACCAAGCTGCTGATGGACCAGAACCTGATTTTATCCTTTTTCACCTACTACAGCCCTTCCGACAACGATGCCTATATTCGCCCCCATGCTACCTACAAGGTGAATGACCGGTGGACCGTGGAAGGGGGTGGCAACATTTTTCTCGGGCGCGACGACTTTAGTTTTTTTGGCCAGTTTGAAACCACGACCAACTTCTACGCCTCGGCGCGGTTTTCATTCTGATGGGGGACAGTTTTCGATTACGCGTTGTCGGTGTTAATTGGAATGGTAGCGCCGATCAATCGGTAACTGTACCCGCTTTCCTGCCTATGGTTATGTCGGTGCCGCTGCCTACACATGGTACTATGCCCTCTGTCGTTGGCTGTTAACCTTTAACCGCCGCATGTCGTTGTATCGATAGAATTTACAGGGAAGGATAGGCTTGAAGTCCTTGGATGATAAGGCACTGGCTTTCGCGCTTCAGGCGGGGGAGGAGGAGGCGTTTGACGAGATCGTAGCGCGGTTCCAGGGGCGGGTGTATGCCGTCGCGTATCGCGTGCTGGGAAACAGGGAGGATGCCCTGGATGCCAGCCAGGAGGTGTTCCTCAAGGTATATCATAAGATTGGGCGATGGAAGCCCACGGGCGGATTTCTCCCATGGATTCTGCGCATGACGACCAACCACAGCATCGATCAACTGCGTAAGAAACGGCGTCATCCACACCAGTCGCTGGAAGAAGCCTTCGTGCCCACGTCGGAAGGTGCCGCTGTGGAGCCTTCCACCATGCAGACAGACACCGCCGTTCGCGGACGTGAAATTGAAGAGCGTATCCGAGCCGCGTTACCCGTGCTCTCACCGTCGCAACGGGAAGTCTTCCTGTTGCGCCACTATGAAGGGTTTCCTTTGGCGGAGATAGCCGAAAGCATGGGATGTACGGTAGGTAGTGTGAAGGTCCATTTGTTTCGGGCCTTGAAGAAGCTCCAGAAGGAACTGCGTGATTTATACGAAGTCGCATGAATGCAGGTGCTCCGTAGCCGGAAAACCGCTCCTCCTTGGAGGGACTGGAACTGGGTTGTTTTTCGGCCTGAAAGGCCCCAACAAGACAGCCCAGGGCAACGCCCTGGGTTAGATGAGATAACGATACCCAGCCCTGAAAGGGCGAAATAATGTGGCCCCTGTAGCGCCCTTTCAGGGCTGAGCAGGGTAATTATGGATCCGTACCCAGGGCGTTGCCCTGGGCTAACCTGTTATGCCCCTTCGGGGCGCGGGACCGTAGACCAAGGCCGAGAGGTAATTGAATGAGTTCATGTCGGAATATCCATGGGTTAATCGCCTCGTCGCTTTATGAGCCATTGGAGGAAGCAGACCAGATTGTCCTTCAGGGGCACCTGGCCGACTGTCCGTCCTGTGCGGCAGAGCATGCTTCGCTTCAGACGTTGGTTGAGTTGGTGCCCAACGAACCCATTGCCTTCACGGGTGATTTGCGCCCGGCGCTGCACGAAGCGTTGCGTCATGACAAAGCCTCCAAACATCGAAGTATTTGGGCGGTATGCATGGCGGTTACAGCGTTCTGTATAGTTGTTTTTGTCGGTTTGGTGGCGTTTCTAGATCAAGCCGAACCCGATGACACTGTTATCAAGATCGCGCTCAACCCTTTGGATCAGACGCTCGCTGATGCACGTGCATTGGCAACGGCGGGAGATCCCATGGCGGCCCGGACCCTGTTGGAGGAGGGCATTGCCCAGTATGCAGGTAGCAGCGATGCCGCAGTGTTGCGATTGGAGATAGCAGATTTAGAGTTTGCCGATTTTGGTCGGTATAAAGAGGCTTATGATGTTTATGAGGTGGTTCGCGAACAGAATTCGGAGGTTTGGTCCCAGAGCAGCGGTGCGGTGAAAGAGCGATATGATCTCCTGACCGAAGCCCGCGAGGACGACTATGAACCTCTCAATCAGATTGACAGGGCGCGCAGTCTGGGAGAGCGCGGTATCCCGGCGCTGGAGTCGATCATGGCGAAGTACCCAGGCCGGACGCTGGCCGCAGAAGCCCTTACGACCATGGTGGCCTGTGTTGAGGGCGACGGAGTCGGTGCGCTGGAAAATCTGAGGAGCCGCTTCACGAACCCCATCGCCGTCGCTCAACTGGACGTTCGACTGGGCGAGGCCTATTGGCAGGATGATCCCGAACGCGGTCGGAAACTGCTCGAAACCGTCGCCGATGCTCCCCACGAGGTTCCCGCAAGAATGGCCAAGGAGACCCTGGCCCGCCTGATGCCGGGCAGCCGGTAGGAGGACAAGAAGAGGCTCGGTGCAATAAATTCGCCGTCTCGGAGTCAGTTGTCCATCGCTCCTTGATCAATCCAGTCGCGAATTAGTCCCAATTCATCGGAAGACAGGGGTTCGCCGAACAGCGGCATGGTGCTTCCGACTGGCGGCGCGTTCTCGCTGAGCTTGAGGAACAACAGGCTGTTTGCCGCATCGAAGGGTTCAATCAGCGTGAATGTGGCATCCTGCGTGCTTGCCTGATTCACGGTGCTGTCCAAGGTCAGGCCCTCGACCAGACGCATCGGAATGCCAACGTTGTCCGCGAATCCACCCTGACTGTGGCAAGATGCGCATTCCTGGGTGAAGATGGGCTGTATTTCCATGGCAAAAGATACGTCTCGCTCGATTGGCGGAGCGGGCTCGTTGACAGGGCAGCCGAGGGGGAGGAGGGCCAATACGGCGGTATAGAGTGACAGGACCGCGATTCGACGGCATGTTGAGGATTGCATGGGTGGAGTCTCCTTTTGTTGCCTGTGCTTGGCGTATGGCAACACTCCCCAATATATGCACTTCAGGGCCTGTGGCATGTCATCGACGAAATACATTTCCCAGTTTTGGACCGCTTTCCTCACCCGTGGCACCCGACGTGGGTCTTCACAAAAAAAGTGCCAAATCCAATTCCACCGGGCACCAGGAAGTCTGAATTTGGAGAAGATTTCAGTGGATTGACATAGCTCACTGCGTGCGGTGAATGGAATACAGGCGAAGGAATTGATGAGGCCGTGGCGGTAGATAAGGAGCGTTGTCCGATGAAGCATAATCGTTGGATATTTTGCGCAGTCTTTGGGGTGGTGCTGTTTGCGGGAACGGTCTCGGTGTTGAGCCTTACGTGGTCGCCAAGTGTCGCAAGCGCGGATAGCAAGGTAGCGGCGGATCGCATAATAAAGGGTGGTACGCCGCCAGAAGCCCTTGCGGATCCCATTCTGGAAACGATTATGCCCGGCGACGTAAACGTCGGGCTGGAGGTTGTGGCCCTGGGCCTGGAAGCGCCCATCGGTCTCGCGTTTCCCGAAGACGGTACAGGCCGCATCTTTGTTGCCGAACAGACCGGCCTTGTGTGGAGCTACCCCCCGTCCGGCGTGCGCACCACGTTGCTCGATGTGTCGAGTCGGCTCGTTGTGTTAGGCATTGCCGGCCCTGGATCCTTTGACGAGCGGGGGCTGATTGGCTTTGTCCTTCACCCGGACTTTGCCAGCAACGGCAAGCTCTATACCTATACCTCGGAACCCATTAACGGCGTTGCGGATTTTCCCATTGATGACATGAGCGATGG
>JAJRPE010000532.1 GCA_024280935.1 Candidatus Hydrogenedentota bacterium | reverse complement strand
CAAACCAGGGACTCTACTGCCTCACGCGCAGCGAATTGCAGCCCCATCCCAGCTACGGGGTGGGCGGGCCGCTTGCCACCGAGGTCACGGCGCTGGCTATCGACGGACAGGGCGCCCTTTGGACGGGTTCGCCGCTTGGCCTTGGTGTGCGCGATGCCGACGGGACCTGGCGTGCTATTCGCGGGCGCGACGGACTGCCGGTGGAAGCCATTACGGCCATCGAAGTAGACAGCCAGGACCGACTCTGGATAGGCACAAACCACGGCCTCATCCACTATCGGCCCTACGAATCGGGGCGGCAATGGTTCTATCGCGAGGGACTCCGCTACCTGCCCGACAACGTCATTCATGATGTAGCCATCAGCAGCGACGAAAAGACCATTTACACCGCGACGGACAAAGGACTGGGCCGTCTCTATATTCGCACAACCACCCTCCTGGAACGGGCCACGACTATCGAAACCCTGCTGAACCAACGGCATCGCCGCTTGGGGCTGGTTGGGTCTGCGGTCCTTCTCGACCCCGCCGATCCCGATTCCTGGGATATAGCGGACAACGACAATGACGGCCTGTGGACCGCGTATCACGTGGTCGCCCAATCGCTGGCCTATGCGGTCACCGGCGACCCGGAGGCCAAAGCGTCGGCCATGAAGGGCATGCATGCCCTCTACATGCTGCAAAACGCATCGGGAACGCCGGGCTTGGTTGCACGAAGCGTTCTGCCCCTGGAGGAAGCCATCGCCCGTGGCAAAGACAAGGACCCCCAGTGGCGTCTTACCCCGGACGGCCAATCCTATTGGAAAAGCGACACCTCGTCTGACGAGATCGACGGCCATTACTTCGCCTTCTACGCCTACTGGGAGCATATCGCGAAAGATGACCCCGCCGAGCGGGAACGTTGCATCCAGCAAGTGCGCACCCTTTCGGACTATATCGTGGACAACGACTATGTCCTGCTGGACTGGGACGGAAAGCGGACCCGCTGGGGCTTCTGGACACCGGAACTACTGAACAACCAACCTCTTCATTACCTGGAGAATGGGCTGAACAGCCTCCAGATGCTCTCCTTTCTCAAAACCACCTACCACATTACCGGAAATGAGAAATATCAGCAGCATTACATGAAGCTCATCACGGAGCACCACTATCTTGCCAACGTGCTGCTCGAAAAGAAATCCCATCCCGATTCCAACAACCACTCGGACAACCAGCTCGCTTACGTGGCGTGGTATCCCATTCTCCAAATCGAGCAGGACCCCGCCATCCGCGACACCCTGCGCAAAGCCGTGCGCCGCCACTACAAAGTGATCGACCGTGACCGCAGCAGCTTCTTCTATTTTATTACGGCCACAGTGGATCCCGACTATGTGGACCTTGAATCCGCCGCCCTGAATCTCAAGCGTATTCCCACAGACCGACGACAGTGGAGACAGCTAAACAGCCATCGCGCCGACCTCCTCTTCGACCCGCGCATTGACCGCTTTGGCAAGCAGCAATTGCTTACGGTGCTTCCAGCCGACGAACGCCTCTTCGCTCGCTGGAACGGCAACGTGTACCTGCCCGACGGAGGAGGTGACGGAAACAGTGCCGAGGCCGGTGCCGACTTTCTGATGCCCTATTGGATGGGACGTTACCACGGATTCATTGCGGAAGCGGAACTAACCAAAGCGCCGGAGCCGGTGGTGGAGTAGAGCCGAGTTTAGCCTTTCCTGGCAAGCATTCGCGGCATGGACAATCTCAGTAAAAAAACAACCTCCGGGTGCCACGGGTAGGCCCTGTGGGGCTTGCCCGTGCGGAACATGGGATCGACCGAAAACTCCCTTCTTGTCTGTTGAATATGCTTTCAAAACACGGGCAAGGGCTATCGCCCCTTGTCTGTGGCACCCGTAGCGAATCGTGAACGCTTACGTTTTTTTGTTCTGCACAGGCATCTCAACGATGATGGACTCCAGTGAGCGAAAACACGGCTACAAAAATAATTCTCAGGCGAAGGGCCTATATCTCGCCTTGGCATCGCCATCACATCGAAAGACTCAATCGTGAAGCACGCTTTCTCCCTCATTCTATTCTCAGCAATCGTGGGCTTACTTTTCACAGGAATCGCTGCCACCAGCACCGCCCTTGAGGCCCACGCACCGCTCTTTCGCGTCGTCGACCTCAATATTGGCGAGACCACATCGATCACCCTCCACGATGACACCACGGTCTCCATCACGTTCGTTGCGCTGGAAGAACACCAGGAAAGAGTGCGCCAAGCCGTCTATGGAAGCACCTTGCAACTGAAGGTCAACGGCAACTGCGTCGCCCTCGATGCGGGTCCCTATCGTCTTCCCATCACCGTCGCAGGTATCCAGATCGACTGCACCGTCACGAAGGGACTCAATACCGCCGGTACGCCCGCCTTCTGGGGCCTCAACAAGGACGCACGAATCCGGCTCTGGCCCGCCGACTCCCCGCTCCTTCGCCCGGACACCATGATCTACCCGGTGAAGCAGGGCTGGAACGCGACCCGGACGTGGTTCGATAATGAGCCGGTCCACGGCGGTGCCACCATCAAAAAAGCAATCTACTATCACGCGGGCATGGACATTGGCGCTTCCGAAGGACTGGTCGAGGTCATCGCGGCCACCGATGCGCTCGTGGTGCAACGGGGCATGGATGTGTTGGAGGGCCACGCGGAGGATAGGCCAACCAGCCCCCGTGGTGACGTGGTTTACCTGCTGGATGGCCGGGGCTGGTATTACCGCTATTCCCACTTGAAAGAGATCGCGCCCAACGTCCAACTCGGCACCCTTATCAAGCAGGGCGACCCTGTGGGCATCGTCGGGAAGGAGGGGGCGAGCGGTGGATGGTCCCATCTCCACTTTGAAATCAAGAGCCGTCAACCCTCGGGCAAGTGGGGCACCCAGGCCGCCTTTGGGTTTCTCCATGAGGCCTACGTGAATGAGTTTGGCCTGAAACTCTACGCCAATGCGCGACCTGCGCAGATGATTGTCGCGGGAGAAAGAGCCATCCTCGACGGCAGCCGCTCCTGGAGCGCGGACGACTCCATCGTGCATTACGAATGGATCCTGAATGATGGCAGCACGATGCCAGGCGATATCGTCTCACCGGCCTACGATACGCCCGGCTCCTACTGCGAAACGCTCAAGCTAAGCGACCAGCATGGAAACACCGCCTACGACTTCGCCTATGTCATGGTTTTGGATCCCGACGATCTCACGCACTACGCCCCCAGCCTGAACATCAACCACCATCCATCACGAAACATCAAGGTAGGGGATGAGATTACCTTTAAGGTGCGGGCCTTCGGCATGAAGGGCGGCACGGAGACCTGGGACTTTGGCGATGGCAGCGTGCCACAAAGCACCCAGTCCTCGAAGGACACCAAACCGCACGCACCCGACGGTTACGCGGAACTCACCCACCGCTACGCCCAACCCGGTGATTACATTGTCACCGTGAGGCGCAGCCACGCGAACGGTCAACTCGCCACAGCGAAGACCTGGGTGCATGTGACGGCGCAAGAACAGAGACAGCGGTCACGACCCTAAATCGTGCCACGCGATTTCGTGTGCATGGAGCAAGGGTTAACTGAGGGGCAATCACATACACTTCAGGTGTTTTTGTTCGCATTCCCCCTCGGATGGGACATGGGGAGGAAAAATTGGGTTGTGCCGCGTGCGCAAGGAGTTTTTGGAGTATCACAGTGCTATTGCTCCAAGCACACGAACACGCATTTCGCGTGATCGCGTGGCACGATTGCTACTAGCGCGGAACCCTACGGGGCAAAGAGCGCAACACTATTGCTGAGACCCTCTTTCTTGACGGCCTCCGCAGGCGTGTCCCCCGTCTTGTTGTGAATGCTGATGCCCGCACCACCGTCCAGCAACAGCCGAACCCGGCATCCGGGCATCGTAATGCTCTCCCCTATTGCACGCCCAGCACTTCCAAAATGTCTGGATTTTCTTCCTGCCAGGCGATCACGTTGTGGCAAATGGTGCAACTCTGACTGATGACACGCTCACCATCTCGACTGGCATGACCATCGTCGTGACAACGGAAACACCCATCAAACTGCGTATGTCCAATATGGATTGGATACTCCCCCCACCCGATGTTCATCTTCGGAAAAATATTTCGCCGATAGATGTCCTGAACAGCAGCAATTGCCGTGTCCAGTGTCTCCCCTTCATCTTTCACGACCTTTTCATAGTTGTTTTCGTAGTACTTTTTTATACGGCTGGAAATAAATCCCAGGGCATCCTCCCCCTCTTCTTCCGCAGCGACGGCTGCCTCCAGCACCTCTACGCCAATCATTTTTATTGATGGCAGGGAGGTATCGATTCGACCATCTGTAAGCGCCTCGTTCATTGCGACTCCCGGCAACTTAAAGATGTGTGTAGCACGATTATGACAGTCGGTACAATCCATACGACGCAATCCCTCTTCAGGAATACCCGCAGGGTCGATCTCAAAACCGTCCGCAAAGTACTCCACGGATTCCCCATCCCCCTCCTCCACCTTGATATACGAAATTTCCTCACGTTTTTCATCGGGGGAGTAGAAGAAAACTTCGCGATCTGGAGCCAGGTGCCAACTATGGATGCCCGCCTGGGGCGAGCCTCGCCCGCCCACGTGCAAGAGGAATACGGATTTCAGGGGAGTATTCTCTTCATCGGGGGAATAATCCGTCGTCACGCGCAAAATATCACCCAGATCCATTTCAGGATTGTGGCATTCGCCACAGGTGAGTTCTGCATCCACCATAGCGTGGACCGGAGCAAGAATCGGCGCCTCGTAGCTTCCGGTAAGGACACCGTAAACTTGGTTGAGTCCATTCAGCTTGGCATGGATCAGCGATGGCAATCCAGGGCCGATGTGGCACTCCACGCACTTCACTTGCGAGTGCGGAGAATCCAGGTGGGCCGTAAACTCTGGCTCCATGACGGTGTGACAAACCTGACCACAAAACTGGGTCGATTCCATGTAAACAGCGGCTTCGTAGCTGGCACCAGATATGATGGTGAAATTGACCAAGGTAAGCATCCCGACGACAACCGCCAATCTCCGAATGCGGGGACTGTTGAAATCAAGGTTGATATGAGCGGGTTCTGCGATGTTGCTGGCACGACGGCGACGACGATCCACGTAGGCACCCAGGGGAATCAACAGCAAACCCAGCACAAACACGCCCGGCAACAAAACATAGGCAAGGATCCCTATGTATGGAGAGAACGGGACTCCAGCGATGCCCATGGCGGTGAATACAGCCGTAGCGCCTGCGCTGACGGTGGTAAGACTGCTCCCAAAAAGCGTAATCCAATTGCGCCATACCAATTGGCCGATCACCCCGATCCATCCCTTTGTTTCGTCCACCATGATTGTGTTCTCCTGCGCCGGTGTCATCGGCATACCTGATGCGAGGGAAAAGTGACCAAGCCACTTCTCTCCCTCCTGCCTATTGCAATTGACCTTGCCATCACGTTTATGGTGCTCGTCTAGGTCTTTTGTGCGGTTGATGTAGCTGATATGGCAGACCGTGCCGCCCTCGCCCGGCTCGGGTTCGAGATAGGCCAGGATGAACCGTGCACGCCCCAGATCACGAAGCGGGATGATCTCGCCTTATTGCTTCTACCGAGATGGCACTCGAACCGGTATACGCCGTTTTCATGCCAACGACCCTATGCGCTTCATCATCCAGGCTTGAAACACCAATAGGTCATTCCTATGCGCAATCATGCTACCATCTCTGAAACCGGAAGTCGGCCCCGAGTAGGGTTAATATCAGGCGAATTCCTACCGAACGCTCACAGAACACAAGTGCCTTGAACATCAATGTGCAATACAATGACATATGTGTCTCTGCATACCCAAGCTAACTAACATGAAATCGGCATCGCGTTAGTGCGAGACGATTCGAAATCTGTGCGATAGTTGAATGACTTGGCAAGTGCCATTAGTAGCTTTGCGGGATCGGGTGATCCGCGAGATCTGCTGCGCTAAGCCCGTTCGATACTCCAATGGCCTATACCATTGAATAATCAGAGCATCCCCTGCATGTGTCAGGGCACAACGAATCACACCAAAGGAGGAGTCATGTCCATCATCAGGAACTACCTTGTACTCAGTGCGGCCATAATCTTCGCGGCGGGTATCGCCTATGGCGCGGAGAAACCGTCCGAGTATATCGGTCAGGGCCAGTGCAAAGTTTGTCACAACAAGAAAACTACGGGTGCCCAGTGGGCCGTGTGGAAAGAGATGAAGCACGCCCACGCCTTCGATGCGCTCAAGAGCGACGAGGCCAAGGAGATGGCGAAGGAGCTGGGACTCACCAAGCCACCCCACGAGGAACCGCAGTGCGTGAAGTGCCATGTGACGGGCTACGATCTTGAGAAAATGACAGTTCCTGCGAAAATAAAGCTCGCTGACAGCGTACAGTGTGAAACCTGCCACGGCCCGGGGTCCGCCCACAAGGAGGATGGCCGTGCCGTCATGTTCAAAAAGAAAACGGCCGACGAAGTGGACTGGATGGCAAATCTGGTTGAGGTCGAGGAATCTATCTGCCTCAAGTGTCACAACGAAGAAAGCCCAGCTTGGAATCCAGAGCAGTTTACCCTTGAGGACGGCACGAAGGTCGGCTTTGACTTTAAGCATGCCGCGAAAATTATTGCCCACCCAGACCCCACACACGAGAAGTAAGGCTGCGGGGCCTGCAGGGCCTCGCCATGCTCAGCCCCGTTTTACCATCCCGTCGCTGCACGGAAAATTTCAAGCAGCGTGCGGGATGGTTTTTTGGGTCACGGTGAGGATCAATCATAGACGGCGGGTTGATTTTCACCCGTTGGCACGTTGTCTGACGAGGGCGCGAACCGATCATGCCCGCTTGGTTTGGCTGGTCCAAGAATTGCATGTGGGGTCCGCTTCCGGGAGTTGGGGTGAGCCGATATTCATGGGGGGCCTTGGAAGCCCCGCCACAATTGGGTGGGACCCACGCCACTTGCTATAATCACGGTTTCGTCGTAGTGCCTTCGTTCGTAGAAATCTCCACAGAGAACTGGAATATACTATGGTGGGGCCGTCGGCACCAAGAATTCTGGCTGCGGCCCGCCCCTCAGGAAAGATGCCCCATCGTGACCATTCTTACCCGCTATACCTTGAAACAGATTTGGATCCCTGCCTTGATGGCGGCGGTGACCATCAGTTTTGTGGTGTTGCTGGGCACCATAGGCCAGGAACTGGGCAATTTGATGGAGAAGTTGCCCATCGCGCAGATTACGATGGTCGATATTTCCCTGATTTCGTTGTATTCTCTGCCCTCCCTGGCGGGTTTTATTTTTCCTGTAACCTTCCTCTTCGGGATTATGCTGACCTTCGGGCGCATGGCCCAAGCCAGCGAATTGATTGCCGCCAAGGCAGCGGGAATACCGCTTCGCCGCATGATCGCGCCGGTTATTGTTGCGGGCGCGGCTATCAGCGGCCTGTCTTTTCTCGTCACGGACCAAGTGCAACCGGCGGCATACCAGCGGCTTACCTGGCTGCTGGGCAGTGATATGCCCCTCCGTATTACCTTTGATGTCTTTCCCACAGGGGTGATGCATGAGTTTGGGAACTGGCGGGTCTACATTGAACGACGAAAACCCGACAAGACACTGGAAAACATCATCGTGTTGACCACGGATGGTGATGAGGTAACGGCCTACTATGCGGAGTCGGCACGCCAATTCAGCGAAAACGGCGTGCCCCGTATCGAAATGCGCAATGTGCAGATGGTCAGCCCGGGGATGACAACATATATGACGCGGAATACGATGACCCTGCCCACCTTGCAAACGCTGCGATTTGAAGGGGAGCGCCAGGGCTGGAGCCTGGCACGCCTGTTGCGCGAGGAGGCGGAGGAGCGCGAAAAGGCGAAGTCCACAGGCAACACCCATACCGTTGAACTGCTTGTCAAGATCCGGCGGGATATTGGCGCACGCCTATCTTTTCCACTCATGTGCCTGGCCGTTAGCATCGTGGCAGCTCCCATTGGCGCACGGGCCATGCGGTCGGGCCGTTCCTATACTTTTGCAAGCGGTGTTGCCATTGTCATGGCCTACTTTGTTCTGCGCTCCGCGTTGAAGGATTTCGATCCGCCCTCGCTGGGCGGCACGATCCTCATTACCCAAGTGCCCAACATGGTCCTTGTGGGAGTGGGCCTCATTCTCACGTGGCGGGTAGACCGCGTATGAACGTGATGGATCGCTATTTCGGCACCCGCATCGTTGCCACCCTATTCAAGGCGGTCTTTGCGTTTATCTTTCTCTACGTGCTTATCGATCTAATCACGGCACGCCAGCGTGTTATCGATAAATACGAAGTCCCCTGGGATGTGGTTCTCCGGTATTACACCAGCAATGTGCCCACCTTTATATTCGAGTTTCAGGCCATGTCGCTTGCCCTGCTGGTTGCCACACTTTTTGTTTTGGGAAAAGCAGCGCAGGATTCCGAAATTACCGCCCTTCTGGCCGGCGGCGTAAGCCTGGGGCGTATTGCCCGCGTGCCTGTTTTTATTGCGCTGATGCTCTCTCTGGGCATTTTCGTCTACGAAAACACCGTGGGCATCGAAAACTCGAAAATGGGCAACCGGATCCACCAAGAGTATTTTCGGCGTGCTCTGGACGACACAAATCAAGGGCCAAGCTGGACCCAGCTCGGCGCGGCAAACTGGTCCTGCCACATTCTCCACTTCAATCATACTGCTCTGACGGGCACCGACGTGTTTATTCACGCTTTTGATGCGCAAGGCATGCAGGAAATTCGGGCCGAACGCATCTACTGGGAACCCGCCACGAAGCAATGGATCCTGGAAGACGGACGTTGGGCGACCATTCGGCGAAACCCGGACCGCAAGGATGCACGGCGTATTACACAGGAACCCGCACCCTTCAGTGAAACACCCGATATGCTTTTTGCCTTGAAGCAGCCCCCAAGTACCAAGACTGTGGGGGCGCTGTACAGGGACCTCAAGAACGCGGAAGCCATGGGCGTGCCTACCACCCGGGCGCGCGTTGCCTTCCATACGAAGTTCTCCCGCCCGGCATTATGCTTTATCATCGTGTGGCTGGCTATTCCGTTTGCGCTCCGCGTTCGCGGTGGCGGCCTGTTCCTGAGTTTCGGACTGAGTATCGCCCTGGGACTTGCCTATGTTACCCTGTACGCCATCGCGATAGGCTTGGGCAATATCGGCCTGTTGCCCCCCGTGGTGGCCGCCTGGCTGGCCAACGTGGTGTTTCTGGGCATGGGAGTCTTGTTTTTCCATAAAATGCGCACCTGATTGTTGCAATGAAACTGCGAAAAACACTACAATATAGGGTCGTAGATCTTGACATACCACAAGATGTAGACTACACTAGCGAGAACTTGGGGGCCAGGGAAGTCGCCCGAAGAGGCAACACAGGACAACCCAAGGCAACGTTCTGCAAGGTAAGGCTCTGGCTTATGGTATTGCAAGAAACCATAGCCCTCAAAGGTCGGCGCGGTCAGCCACGCGGGCAACTTTCAATGTTACCCAGTGAGCAAATTGTTTCGCCCTTTCAGGGCTTCAAAATTCTTATTCTACAGAACCCAGGGCGTTGCCCTGGGCTAACCTGTTAAGGCCTTTCAGGCCGAGATGAAGAACGTTTGTGCCTAACAGGGATACTTCACGGGCCTTGTCGTGATATGTTCACAGAACTTCCCTGAACGGCTGCAAAACTTCTTGTTTTTTAGCGTTTTTTTTGAATAGAGCACTACGGAGTATTAATCCATTCATGCGAAATTACCTGATTCTTGCGCTGTGCCTGTCGGCTTTGTGGGTTTCCGGTTGCACGACCACGGGCGAATCCGCCCGTGGTGTGGCGCAATTTGAGCCGGTACCTCCTGTCGCCGTGGGTAGCCAGGCACTCGAAGCCGTTGCTCCCCGATCCGTTACGGACCTCCTCCGAGATGCGGATCTTGCTTTTCAGAAGGCCAATGCGGCCCAGGAAGCGGGTGATGAAGAGGCATCGCTGCGACAGTATGTGCTCATGCTGGAACTATTGACCGAAGCGGATCTCGATCCGAAGATATTCTATTCGTTGCGGCAGGAATTCGGTGCGATTCTGAATCGCTCCACCCAGCAGGCTGCTCTCTATCAGCCCCGGGAATACAGCCCCCTCGATAGCGCCCAGTATGCGGCGGGTAATTTGCAGAATTTCAGCATCCCTTTTCCCTTGCCGGAACGGGTTCTGGCCGAAATCGACCGTATTCAGAACAGTTACCCGAAGAATTTCCAGACTTTCCTGGACCGGAGTCAAAAATACCTTCCCTATATTCGCCAGCAGATGCGCGGAGCCGGTCTCCCCGAAGAAATGGCCTATCTCGCCCTCGTGGAGAGTGGGTTTCAGCCAAAGATCGTCTCCCGTGCGGGCGCGGGCGGCATGTGGCAATTCATGCGGCCTGCTGCACGACGATTTAATCTTCGCATCGATTCCTATGTGGATGAACGTTACGACTGGATGAGTTCCACTCGGGCCGCCATCGAGTATCTCACCGTGTTGAACCGGGACTTCGAGGGAAGTTGGGCCTTGGCTGTTTCGGCCTACAATATGGGTGAAGGCGGGTTGGCACGGGCCATGGCGGCCAATGGTGGCGAACGGGATCTCTGGCGCCTTATTGAGACACCGCCGGCCTCTTACCGGATACGCCTTGAAACCAAGCGGTATTTTGCCAAGTTTGTGGCCACCGTCATTGTCGCCCGCTCGCCGGAGCGCTACGGCTTCAAGGTGAATACGCAGCCCGCCGAGACTCTTGCCCACGTCCCTGTGACGGGCATCTATGCGCTAAGTGATTTGGACACGGCCCTGGGTTATCCAGAAGGCACGCTGGCCCGGTTTAACCCCGCACTGTTAAACGAAACCACACCGCCTACCGGCACCTTTAACATTCTGGTTCCTGGGCAGGACAAGTCGCGTTTCGCCAGCGCATTGCGCAGCGCACCCAAGCTCAAGTACGCTGGCGGTGCCCACAAAGTGAAGCGTGGAGAAACCATCTCCCACATCGCGACGCGCTTCGGCGTTTCGGCCAGCGAGCTCATGCGGCTCAACGGAATTCGCTCTGCCCGAAAACTTCGTGCGGGCCAAACCCTCAAGATTCCAGGCTATCACGGCAGCGGTCGTGGCGGCAACCGTCCATCCACGACCGGGAGCACGGCAAAGGCACCGGGCAAGGCAAGCTACAAGGTGCGACCCGGCGACACCCTCTACGATATAGCCAAGGCCCATAATATTTCCCTGGCGAATCTCCAGAAATGGAACAATAAGGGCAGGCGTTCCCGGCTCAAGGTGGGCGAAATGCTCCATGTCGGTGCGCAGGGTGCCACGCCCGCGCCGGAAGCCATCCAGGCCACCCGCCACCACACGGTTCGGGGCGGCGAATATCCGGCCAAGATTGCACGGAACTATGGCATCCCTCTCCGGGATTTCCTGGCGTGGAACAAACTGGGTTCCCGTTCGACCATCAAGGTGGGCGACAAGCTGGTCGTCGCGGCGATGCCGGTTGTGGCACCCCCAAAAAAATCTTCTGCCCCTGCCCCGAAAAAAAGCACCACAAAGACAGCAGCACGCTCGTCCAGTGGCACCCGAAGTCATACGGTGAAAAAAGGGGAAAGTGCGAGCGTCATCGCCCAGAAATATGGTATTAAGACCAAAGACTTTCTTGCCTGGAACGGTCTCACGTCGCGCTCTATCCTCCGGGTCGGAAAGACCTACAAGGTCAGTTCATCCGGCGGCGCGTCCACTGTCGCCGCCTCAAGTGAAAGCGATTCTGGAAAGAACGTTACCCACACGGTTGCCCGCGGTCAGAATCCGACCACGATTGCACGTCGTTACGGCGTAAAAATAAGCGACCTTTTCAAGTGGAACCAATGGCCCAAGAATCACGTGCTTCATATTGGCGACCGGGTGGTGATTCGGAAAAGCTAAGCATTCACGGAGTAGGCGGGAGGGAAGCATGGAACAGGCCATCACACCAGCGTTGACACCACAGAATGCCCATGAGCGGCTTGCCGCGTTGAAAGCCAATCTGGGCGCGGTTATTCAGGGGAAAGACGCGGTTATTGAGGTGTTGGTAACCGCCCTTGTGGCTGGCGGCTCTGTGTTGATGGAAGACGTGCCAGGCGTTGGAAAGACGACGCTGGCCAAGGCGCTGGCCCGCTCTATCAGCGCGGATTACAGTCGGATTCAGTTCACGCCGGACTTGCTCCCCGCCGATATTCTGGGTTCCTCCATCTACAACCCCGTGGACGGAAACTTCAATTTTCGGCCCGGCCCCATTTTCTGCAATGTCCTTCTCGCCGACGAGATCAATCGGGCCTCGCCGCGCACGCAGTCGGCCTTGCTTGAGGCCATGAGCGAGCAGCAGGTGACTATAGAAGGCCAGGCCCACGTGCTTGAAGCGCCTTTCATGGTGATTGCCACGGAAAACCCCATTGAATACCACGGCACCTACCCGCTGCCCGAAGCCCAGTTGGATCGCTTCCTGGTGCAGTTAAGCTTGGGGTATCCCGGTGCGGATGCCGAAATTGACATGCTCTAT